>DATLZC010000099.1:0-2905 GCA_035574215.1 Dehalococcoidia bacterium
GCCGGCGGAGGGCGGCTTCATGGCCATCTGGCCGGTGCGCCGGCTGTTGTGCGACCTTTTGGGCGGCATCAGCACCGACGTCAACGCCGTCATCAACGACTTCCAGCCGGGCCACTACATCACATGGGGGAAGTTCAACCCTGTCAATACGCCGGAGTCCCGGTGGCAGACGGAGCTGCGCCTTATCTGGCACAGCAATCCCGCCTACACCCAGATCCCGAACTATCACCTCGGGCCGGAGTCGCGATACCAGGGGGCGGAAGTCATTCATTTCGCTCCCGACGCGAGCCCGTCCCACATCCACGCCGACTACTACTTCCCGGTCCGGCCGGGGACCGACGCGGCGCTCGCCCTCGCCATGTGTAAGGTCATCGTCGACGAGGGCATCTACAACCGGACCTTCGTACAGCGGCAGACGGACCTCCCGCTCCTGGTGCGGCTCGACACGCGGCGGTTCCTGCGGGAACAGGACCTGCGGGAGGACGGACGGGACGATCAGTTCTACTGGGCCGACGCGAAGACAGGGCGGATCGTCCCCGCGCCGCGCACGACCCTCGACCCCGGCGACGTCGACCCCGCCCTCGAGGGGACGTTCGAGGCCGCGCTGAAGGACGGCTCGCGGGTTCGCGTCACGCCCGTGTTCGATCTGTTGAAGGAGCGGCTCGCCTCGTACACACCCGAGGAGGCGTCGCGCATCACCGACGTCAATCCCGATGTCATTCGCATGGTCGCCCGGAAGGTCGCCGCGAAGCGGACGGCGATCGGGATGGGGATGAACCTGTGCAAGTACTACCACGGAGACCTGGTGCAGCGGTCGATGCTGCTCCTGCTCGCGCTCACGGGAAACTGGGGTCGGCACGGCAGCGGCATCGGGAGCTGGTCGCCGGGCAACTTCGAGGGACCCGGCATCTTCGCGATGAAGACGAAGCCGGGGCCCGAAGAGACGCGCCGCGTGCTGGCGCAGCGCGAGGCCGCGATTCCCCTCATGCGGGCGATGAACCCGGACGGGACCGACGAGATCAACGCCATCGAAGGCATCGTTCGCGCCACGCGGATGGGTCTCAGCAACTACGTGCCGCCGGCGTGGATGTGGTACTTCCACCAGGGCTTCGGCGAGCGCTGGCGCGTCCGCGAATGGAACGACCCGTCGATGAAGCGGCCGTTCGAGGACTACGTGCGCGAGGCGCTGGAGAAGGGCTGGTGGGAGGGCGTGACCGTGCCGCCCCCAGACAAGCCACCCCGCGTGCTGTTCGAGGTTGGCGGGAACATGCTGCGGCGCCAGCGGGGCGGGCGCACCCACGCGCTGCGGCACCTGTGGCCGAAGCTGAAACTCATCGTCAGCGTGGACTGGCGCATGAGCACCACCGGGATGTTCTCCGACATCATCCTGCCGGCCGCGCAGCATTACGAGAAGCCGAACTTCCACCTCGCGAGCCCGACGCTGCTGCAGCTCACGTACTCGGACACGGCGGTGCCGCCGGCGGGCGAATCGAAGTCGGAGTGGGAGATCTTCAAGCTGCTCGCGGAGAAGGTCGAGGAGCGCGCGAAGGCGCGGGCCTTCCTGCGTTACACCGACGGCGCCGGCCGCGAGCGAACGCTGGAGGGCCTCTCGTACCGGTACTCGCTGGGCCTGCAGACAGTGGACGAGGTCATCGAGGAGTGGATGCGCGACACGGCGCTGGCCGGCAACGTCCCGAAGACCGAGAGCCTCAAGACGATGAAGAAGCGCGGGTACGCGATGTTCACGAGCATCGGGCAGTCGGTCTTCATGCTGAACCAGGCGGCCGACATCGAGCCGGGCAAGCCGTTCACGTCCCTCACCTGGCATACGGAGAAGCTCGTCCCGTACCCGACGCTCACCCGGCGCGCGCAGTTCTACATCGACCACGACTGGTTCCTCGAGGCCGGCGAGGAGCTGCCCGTCCACAAGGAGAACCCGCCCATGGGCGGCGATTACCCCTTCGTCCTGACCTCGGGGCACAACCGCTGGTCGATCCATTCGATGAACATCACCAATCGCCTGCTCCTCCAGACCCATCGCGGACGCCCGCACATGGTGATGAACACGGGCGACGCCCTCCGGCTCGGGATCGAGGACGGCGAAGAGGTGCGGGTGTACAACGACTGCGGGTCGTTCTTCGTGCCGGTCAAGCTGTCGGGCACCGTCCGCCCCGGGCAGGTCATCGTGTACAACGGATGGGACCCGTACCAGTTCCGCGGCTGGACGGGCCCGATGGACGTCGAGCCCGGGATGGTGAAATGGCTGCACTTCGCTGGCGGCTATGGCCACCTGCGCTACTGGCCAATCCAGTGGCAGCCCGTGCAGGTGGACCGCGCCGTCCGCGTGAACGTCGAAAAGGTGACGGCGGCGATGGCGGAGCGGAAGGAGCCGGAGGCGAAGGAAGAACGCCGCCGGCGCGCCCGCGGATCGCGGAAGCGAACGCAGACGGAGGCGCCGCCGCCGCAGCAGGAGTATGTTCTGGGGCCGTTCGGCGGGCTGATGACGCGCGAAGAGTTCGACGCCTGGCGGGCGGCTCAGCAGACGTAGACGTCCCGCGAATGTGAACGGTCGCCCTGGAAAGGAACGCTGGCTTTGGAGGTCAAAGAGGTTATCGGTCGACGGCGAACCATTCGGTTCTTCCTCCCGTTCCGGCCCGTCGAGCGGGCGAAGATCCAGAAGATGCTCGAAGCGGCGCGCCACGCCTCGTGCGTGGGCAACGTGATGAACGTGCGCGCCATCGTGATCTGGAAGGATCAGGCGTCTCCCGAGCTGATCCGCGCCATCACCCCGCCTCTGGGGTACCAGCAGATGCAAACGGCGCCGGTGTTCATCCTGTGGTACAACGAGACCGCCGCGTACGAAGTCAACAAGTGGATCAACGACCTCCATCAGCTCGCCGAGACG
>DATLZC010000100.1:0-7698 GCA_035574215.1 Dehalococcoidia bacterium
CCCTCCTCGTCCACCGAGAGGCCGCGCTCCGCCGCCAGCTCGCGGGTCAGCTCGATGGGGAAGCCGTAGGTGTCGTGCAGGAGGAACGCCTGCTCCCCGGGCACCCGCTGGCCGCCGCCCGAGCGGACCCGCTCGATGACCTCGCCCAGCAACTGCTCCCCGCGCTCGATGGTCTCGAGAAAGCGCTCCTCCTCCGACGCCCAGACGCGCTCGATGAACTCGCGTCGTTCGACGAGATCGGGATACGCCGCCCCCATCCGGTCGATGACGGCGCGGGCCACCCGGTGGAGTGACGGCTCCACCTCACCGGCGCCCGTCCCGCGCAGGCGCGTCATGAAATACACAGCCCGGCGCATGAGGCGCCGGAGGACGTAACCCCGGCCTTCGTTCGACGGCAGAACGCCGTCGCCGATAAGGAACGTGGCCGCGCGGGCGTGCTCGGCGACGATCCGGATGGCGCGGGTGGCGGCGTCGGCGACGCCGAACGACGCGCCCGACAGGTCCTCCACGCAAGCGATGAGGGGACGGAAGAGGTCGGTGTCGTAGACGTTCGGAATCTCGCCGTCGGGCCGCTTCCTCTCGATCCAGCCGAGCATCGCCGCCCACCGTTCGAGACCCGCTCCGGTGTCGATGTTCTTCTTCGGAAGCGGCGTCCTGGAGCCGTCCTCGTCCTGGTAGAGCTGCATGAACACGAGGTTCCAGATTTCGAGGAAGCGGCCGCATTCGAGATCGGCCTTCCCCTGCGGGTGCGGCTCGCACGTGCCCGTCTCGCAAAAGCGGCACCCCTTCACCGGGCCGAAGTCGAAGAAGATCTCGCTGTCCGGCCCGCAGGGTCCCGTCGGGCCCGAGAACCAGTAGTTGAACTCCTCGCCGTACCGGTGAATGCGCTCGGGCGGCACACCCAGCGCACGCCAGGCGTTGTACGCCTCGTCGTCGTCGAGGTAGATGGTGGCCCTGAGCCTCTCCGGGGGAAGCTGGAGCTCCTTCGTGAGCAGCTCCCACGCGTACCCGATGGCTTCGGCCTTGAAGTAGTCGCCGAAGCTGAAGTTACCCATCATCTCGAAGAACGTCAGGTGGCTCGCGTCCCCGACGTCGTCGATGTCCGTCGTACGAAAGCACTTCTGGATGGTGGTCGCGCGCGGGTACGGCGCTTCGGCGAGCCCCATGAAGTAGGGCTTGAACTGGTTCATCCCTGCGTTGGTGAACAGCAGCGTGGGGTCGCCGAACGGCACCAGCGATGCGCTGGGGACCGGCGTATGACCGTGATGCACGAAGAAGTCGGTGAAGAGACGTCGGATATCGTCGCTGGTCATTTGGCAGCATTGTAGCGACGGGGGTCCGAAGGTGAAACGCGCGCCGTCGCGGGTCACTCAGGGCACACGGCGGAGCCGAGGTGGAGGCGTCGATGCAAGTTGGCGGGTTGAACGGCCTTGGCGATCGGGAGCGAGCGGTCGATACTCTTGCGGGATGGCCAGGCTCGCTCGCGTCCGATGGTTGGATCCTCCTGCACCGCCTCGCCTCAGGCTGCTTTCGGGAGGAGCGCACGTGTCGCCTTCCGAAGCGATGACGAGGCGGGCCTTCGCCCTCGCGATCGCCGCGGCCGTCGGCCTCGGGTTCCTGATCCGCGCGCAGTTGGCGCTGTCGACCGGGTTCCCCCTGAACGACGGCGGGCTCTTCTACGCCATGATGGGCGACGTCCATTCGCACGGGTATCGCCTGCCGGAGTACACCTCCTACAACGGCGGAGACATCCCCTTCGCGTACCCGCCCCTCGCCCTCTACGTGGGAGCCGCTCTCGCCGACCTGACGCCGCTCAGCACGCTCGACGTACTCCGGTTCCTTCCGCTCGTGGTGAACACGACTACGGTCGTGGCGTTCGCGCTTCTGGCGCGGTCGATGCTGGGCAGGAATGCGTCGGCGGTGGCCGCGACGGTCGCCTTCGCGCTACTCCCGAGAAGTTTCCTCTGGATGGTGATGGGCGGCGGGCTGACGCGATCGCTCGGCTTCTTCTTTGCAGTGCTCGGAGCGTGGCTGGCCCACCGGACAGTAGCGCTTCGAGAACGTGGCGCGGCCTGGTGGTTGGGCCTCGTCGGTGGCCTCGCGGCGCTCGCCCACCTCGAGATGGTATCGCTCCTGTTCGTGGCGGTTGCCGTCATGGCGGCCTTCCAGGCTCGAGACCGGATCACCGGGGCACGACTCCTTCTGTCTCTGGGCATCCTCGTCGCGGTGACCGCGCCGTGGTGGCTGGTGATCGTCGCGCGCCACGGATTCGATCCCTTCTGGGGCGCGCTCAGATCGAACGGCGACGTTCAGCAAGCGCCGATCGCGATCTTCCGCATCGTCCGGTTCCAGGTAACCGGGGAAGTCCTGTTCCCCCTCATCCTCCTCGTGAGCTCTCTGGGTCTCGTCACGAAAGTCGCCAGGCGCGAGTTCATGCTTCCCGTCTGGCTCGTCGTCGCCGCCGTCGTCGACCTCCGCAGCTTCCCGATGTACGCTACCCTCCCGGTCGCCCTCCTTGCAGGCGTAGGGTGGGCGACATGCGAGGAGCTCATCCGCCGCGCCGCGACCTCTCGACCCCGAGTGTCCGACAACGGTCCTGGCGCCGCCCGGCTGCGCAGGGTGGCGCTCGCCGTTCTCACCGTGGTCGTCCTGCAGTATGCCTGGGTGTCGGCCCTGGTTACCGCGGGTCTCGCGTTTCCGGACGCGGTCGACGCAGCGAGTCGCGAGGCGATGTCGTGGATCGAGGCTGAAACCCCTCCGTCCAGCAGGTTCGCCGTCGTTTCGGGGAATCCGCAGGGGTGGGCCCTGGACGAGATCTCCGAGTGGTTCCCGGCGCTCACCGGCCGACGGAGCGTCGCGACCGTCCAGGGATCCGAATGGCAGGGGCAGGCCAGAAGGCGCCTCGACCAGTACACGTCGCTCCAGCGGTGCGCGTTCCGCGACGCCGATTGCCTCGCAGCCTGGAGCGAACGCTGGGGCATCGAATTCGACTACGTGTACGTCGCCAAAGGACGGGACGTGCACGCCTCCTACCTCGAAGAGTTCGGCTTCGACGAATGCTGTTCCCTCCTACGGGCTTCCCTCCTCGACGACCCCGACTTTCGCATCGTCTACGACGGCCCGTCTGCCTCGGTATTCCAGCGAGTCCGCGCGGCGGGCGGGCCGGAAGGCGAGCGATTCTTGACACCCTCGGAAGGCCATCGGTAGGATGATCCCGACTTCGGTCCGGTCCTGTAGATGCGGACACGCCCGGAACGCCGGACGCTGACGGACGGACCGGAGGTGCCTGTGCTCGAACCACAAGACGACCATCCTCCATCTCGAGGCGCCCGCCTTCCCCGCCGGCCGGCCGTTCTCGCCGCCCCTCGCACGCCATGGCGCTGACCTCCGACCGCTGGACTGCCGTGGTCCTGGCCGCGGGCCAGGGGACGCGGATGAAGTCGCGCCTGCCCAAGGTGCTCCATCCGGTCGCAGGCGTGCCCATGGTCGTGCACGTCGCCCGGGCGGCGCGCGAGGCCGGGTGCTCCCGCGTCCTCGCCGTCGTCGGGCACGGCGCCGACAGCGTCGCCGAAGCGCTCGCGGGCGAAGCCGAGCCCGTGCGCCAGCGGGAGCAGCTCGGCACGGGGCACGCGCTGGCGCAGGCGGAGAGCGCCGCCCGCGACGCCGAGCACCTCCTCGTGCTCCACGGCGACGTTCCCCTGACCCGCCCCGAGACCCTCCGCCGTATGATGGCGGCGCACCTCGAGTTGGACGCCGACGTGACGCTGCTAACCGCCATCGTCGACGACGCGCGCGCCTACGGCCGCGTGCGGCGGGACGCCGAGGGGCGCGTGCTCGACATCGTGGAGGCGTCCGACCTCGAACCGGGGGAAGGCGCCGGGGGCGAGATCAACGCCGGGATGTACTGCTTTCGCGGGTCGTGGCTGTGGCCGCGGCTCGCCGCGATTCCCCGAAGTCCGAACGGTGAGTACTACCTCACGCATCTCATCGGTCTGGCGTCGCGCGAAGGGTCCCGGATCGCCGTCGTCGTCGCAGACGACCCCACGGAGGCGCTGGGCGTCAACGATCGCGTGGAGTTGGCCGAAGCCGACCGCATCATGCGAGACCGCATCCGGCGATTCCACATGCTCAACGGCGTCACGCTCATCGACCCACCGACCGTGTACATCGACGCCGACGTCACCATCGGGCAGGACAGCGTCATCGGCCCGCACGTCACGCTGGCGGGGAAGACGCGCATCGGGACGGACGCGCGCATCGGGCCGGGCTGCGTCGTCCGCGACAGCGTGGTGGGCGACCGCTGCCGGATCGAGCTCTCGGTCGTGGAAGAGGCCACCCTCGAAGACGACGTCGACTGCGGGCCGTACAGCCACCTGCGCCCGGGAGCCTACCTCTGCCGCGGGGTCCACGTAGGGAACTTCGCGGAGATAAAGAATTCGCGCGTCGGCCGAAACACGAAAATGGGGCACTTCAGCTACCTGGGAGACGCCGACGTGGGCGAGGACGTGAATATCGGCGCCGGAACCATCACCTGCAACTTCGACGGGGTGCGGAAGCATCGCACCGTGATCGGCGATGGCGCCTTCATCGGCAGTGACACCATGCTCGTGGCGCCGGTGCGCGTGGGCAGGAACGCGCGGACGGCCGCCGGCTCCGTCGTCAACCGCGACGTGCCGGACGGCAAGCTCGCCGTGGGCGCGCCGGCCCGCATCCGCGACCTCGCGGGTGAAGAAGGGAGCTGAACGGCTCGTTGGAACCCGATAGTTGGGTGGGGGTCTTCCTGCTCGTCCTCGCCGCAGCGCTGCTCTCCGTCGTGGCGGCGGCTGAAGCCGGGGTCGTGGGGATCAGCCGCGCGCGAGCGCGCGCCCTCGCCGCCCGCGGCGCCCAGCCCGACGCCCTCCATGCGTACATCGAAGAGCGCCACCTCCTCATGGGCGCCCTGTCCGTCGCGCGCAACCTCGCCGTGGTTCTCGCGACGGGCGTCGGCGTGTTCCTGGTCCTGCGCCACATCGAGCGCACGTGGCTGGCGCTGGCGCTGACGATGCTCTCAGCGCTCGCCGCCCTCGCGCTCATCGAGGCGCTCCCTCGCCTCGTCGTCTCCCGCGACCCCGACCGATGGACCACGCGCCTATCGCCATTGGTCGACGCGCTCCGCGCCGTCTTCGGCCTGCCGCCCTGGCTTCTCCGGCGGCTCCTCGCCCGGATGCGGCCCGCGGGCGCGGCCGAGGACACCGAAGAGATCCTCCGCCTGGTCGAGCTCGAGGAGACCGGCGCCCCCATTGAGGAAGAGGAGCGAGAGATGATCCGGGGCGTCATCCACCTCGCGGACCGCACGGCGCGCGAGATCATGGTCCCCCGGATCGACATCGTCGCCACCGACGTGGACGCCAGCCTCGACGATGTGCTCCGGCTCATCACGACGCGCGGCTACAGCCGCATCCCCGTGTACGAGGACACCATCGACAACATCGTCGGTGTCGTCTACGCCAAGGACCTCATCAAGCTGTTGGCGCAGGGCAAACGCGCGCCGATTCGCGAGATCATGCGGCCCCCGCACTTCGTGCCCGAATCCAAGCGGGTCGACGAGCTCCTCGCCGAGCTCAGGAACAGCCGCGTGCACATCGCCATCGTGGTCGACGAGTACGGCGGGACGGCAGGGCTCGTCACCATCGAGGACCTGCTCGAAGAGATCGTGGGCGAGATCCAGGACGAATACGACGTCGAGGAGGCGACCATCGAGCGGGTGTCGGAGGACGAGGCCATCGTCGACGCGCGCGTCAGCCTCGACGCCGTGAACGACCTCTTCGACCTCGACCTCGAGAGCGAGGACTACGACACCATCGGCGGCTTCGTGTACCACCACCTGGGGAAGGTGCCTGCGCCCGGCGACGAATTCCAGGCCGACGGCCTCAGCCTCCAGGTCCTCTCGGTCGCCGGCCGGCGCATCCGCAAGCTCAGGGTGAAGAAGCTGCCGCCTTCGCCACCGTCCAACGGCAGGAACGGCAAGAACGGCGACGGCGGCTGAGCCGGGCCGCCCCTCGCGCGGGTACAATGAATCGTGGCCCGCAAACCCGCCCGCCTGCAGTCCCGGTTGTTCGCCGCGGAACCTCGCCCGGCCCACGCCGATGACGCCGGTCCCACGGCGCCGCTGGCCGCGCGGATGCGCCCCGCGCTCGCTCGCTGAATTCGTCGGGCAGGACCATCTGGTAGGCGAGGGCCGCATCCTGCGGCGCCTCATCGAGGCCGGACAGCTTCCGTCCATCATCTTCTGGGGCCCGCCCGGCACAGGAAAGACGACCCTCGCGCGGCTCATCGCCACGATGATCGACGCCGAATTCGAGCCGGTGTCGGCGGTGACCGCCGGCGTCGCGGATCTGCGCCGCATTGTGGCCGACGCGCGGGAGCGGCTCGCCGAGGGCCGCCGCACCATCCTCTTCATCGACGAGATCCACCGCTTCAACAAGGCGCAGCAGGACGCGATCCTCCCGCACGTCGAAGATGGGACCGTCATCCTCATCGGGGCGACGACCGAGAACCCGTCGTTCGAGGTCATCGGCCCGCTGCTATCGCGGTGCCGCGTCTTCACCCTGAACCAGCTCTCGCCCGAGGAGATCGAGCGCATCCTCCGCCGGGCGCTGACGGACCGCGACCGCGGCCTGGGGGCCATGGGCCTCGAGGCGGACGACGAGGCCATCGCCGCGCTGGCCGCATCCGTGGGTGGCGACGCCCGCATCGCCCTCAACGCGCTCGAGGCCGCCGCGCTCTCGGCGCCCGCCGACGCCAGCGGGGTGCGCCGCATCACCCGCGAAGGGATCGAGGAAGCCCTCCAGCACCGGACCTATCTCTACGACCGCGCCGGGGACGCCCACTACGACACCATTTCGGCCTTCATCAAGAGCCTGCGCGACTCCGACCCCGACGCCGCGCTCTACTGGCTCGCGCGCATGATCGACGCGGGAGAGGACCCCCTCTTCATCGTCCGGCGGATGGTAATCCTCGCGGCGGAGGACATCGGGCTGGCCGACCCGCAGGCGCTCGTGCTGGCCACGGCGTGCCAGCAGGCCGTCCACTTCGTCGGCATGCCCGAGGGCTATCTCCCCATGGCGGAGACGGCCATCTACCTGGCGCTCGCGCCCAAGAGCAACAGCGCCTACAGAAGCTACGGGCGGGCGTTGGCCGACGCGCGCGAGACCCGCAACGACCCGGTGCCGCTCCACCTGCGCAACGCCGTCACGGGTCTGATGCGCGACCTCGGCTACGGGCGGGGCTACCGCTACGCCCACGACTTCCCGCGGCACCGTACGGACCAGGAGAACCTCCCCGAGCGGCTCCGGGGACGGCGCTACTACGAACCCGGGACCGAGGGCGTCGAGCCGTCGCTGTGGGAGCGCTGGAGGAGCGCCGCGCCGGGCGAACGCGGCGCCGAGGGCGGCCCGCACGACGCGTGACCTCGCAGACGAGGAACGGGCCGCCAGCCCCGCCTCTGACGGCCCGTTCCTGTTGAGACCTTGCGGGTCTCGCCCAGAGAACGCAGAAATCGGCCGAAGTGTTACGCGCGCCCGCGGTCACGAAATCTCCACTTCCGACGCAGCCACGACGTTCGCGCGCGACCGATCTTCCAGACGGAACCGCCGCGAACCACGCTCCCGGCGTCCGGCCTCGTGGCGCCGCTCCGGCGCGCGACGCGCGCACCCCGCA
>DATLZC010000101.1:0-19856 GCA_035574215.1 Dehalococcoidia bacterium
GTTTCAGCTCCTCGCGTCCAGCGACTTCGGCGAGCAAGACCCGCCGGAAGCCGGCTACTGGGCGTTCGTGTCGATCCTGATGGGCACGATCCTGTTCTGGTCGGTGTTCACGCTCGCCATCGTGTGGTGGCGAGGGCAGACAGCCGGGCAGTACGTCGCCGGCCTCCGTATCCAGAGGCTCGACGGAGGGAAGCCGACCTTCGGCCAGCTCCTGCGCTGGTGGTTCGGCCTGAACCCGCTGTTCTTCAACCCGCTCATGATGATTCCGTGGCTGCTCCTCGCGGGCATCGCGATCACGCGGGCGCTGAACGTCGCGGCGCTCGCGACCACCGGGGGCCTGGCGCTGCTCTGCCTGCTCGTCCCCATCGTCGCGCTGGTTACGGCGCTCATCGGCGAGCGACGGCCCCTCCACGACCGCCTGTCCGGCACCACGGTGGTGGCGGCGGAATGAGCGCGTTGCCGTTCGCCCAGGACGCGGAGCCCTCGTCCGGAGTCTGGCGCACCGTCGCCAAGCTCGCCATCGGAGCCCTGCTCACGCTGTGCACGTTTCTCCTGCTCCTCTCGTTGAGCGCGATGCAGCTCACGCAACGCGGCCCGGCGGAGCGGGTCTTGCGGCAGGCGCTCCTCATCGTCACCGAGGCCGACGCCCTCCTCGACCTGCACTACGATGAGTTGCGCGCGCAGGCGGAAGCGGACGCGTCCGGGCCCCTGCGGCTCCCCAACTACCCGCTCGACATCACGTTCACCGCCGACGAGGTGCGGAGCATGACCCGCGAGCAGTTTCGCGACGCCCTGCTGGATCGATCCGCCGCGCTGGTGTACCGGTCGGGGGCCGCGGCCCTGCGAGCCGACCCGACGAGCCCCGAGCCCGCCGTCTTTTCGACGCCGGGCGCAGTTCGGGTCACCCTCGACGCTCTCAATCGGGACACGTTCGAAATTCTCCGCGTCACCACCTTCACGCTGGGAGTGGTGTCGGCTATACTCGCGGCTGCCCTGGCGCTCGTGACGCGCGGTTACGGCCGTCTGGCCGCTATCGGCCTGGCGACGGCGCTCGCCGCCATCCCGTTCATGCTGGCCGCCGTCGCCGTCCGGTATGGACTGCGCGTCGGAACGGACGCGGAGGAGGAGTACCTCGTCCGGGCGTTCCTCAATCTGGGCGCCGAGGTGTCCTGGATCGCCATCAGGAACGGCATTGCCTTCAGCGTGCTGACCGCCGGATTCCTGCTGGTGGGTCTAGGGCTCGCCATGTGGTCCGACGCCCGGGGCGACGCCCTCGCGCCCTCGACGCGGCCCGCCTGACATTCCGTTCGTCCCGTTTCGACCGCTCGAAAGGAATCGCCGTATTCTCAGCGTGGCCGGCCGCCGCTTCTTGAATCTCGTTGTCGCCGCGACTGCGGCGCTGGTGAGCTATGCCCTGCTGCTCCAGGCGCGGGCCGGCGGCCTCCCGGCGCCGGCGTCGGACCTGGCGCCGAGCGAAGCCCGCGTGTCGACGGCCCCGCCCGCCGCGCCTTCTCCCGACCAGCGTCTGCGCCTGATGAGCGCGACCTCGCTCCTTGCGTCTAACCAGGTCGTGTCGTTCTACGGCAATCCGCTGTCGCCCGACATGGGCATCCTCGGTCAGCACGACCCTGAGACGCTGGCGGAGCTCCTCCGCGCGCTCCGCGATCGCATCGACGAGCGCAACGGCGACCTCGGCGCCGTCGGCGCGTTTCACATCGTGGCGACCGTGGCGCAGTCCACGCCGGGACCCGACGGCCGGTACCGGTACCGGCTCGACGCCGAAACCATCGAGCCGTACCTGCGGCTGGCCCGCGAGCGGGGCTTTCTCGTGATCCTCGACCTGCAGGCGGGACGAAGCGACGTCATCGTCGAGGTGGCTCATGCGCTCCCGCTCCTCCGGCAGCCAGGCGTCCATCTAGCCCTCGACCCCGAATTCGCCGTGGGACCCGACGATGTCCCGGGCGAACGCATCGGGAGCCTGACCGCCGATCAGATCAACGCGGCGCAGTGGCTGCTCTCGAGGCTGGCGGAGGGCATGGCGGAACGAAAGATGCTCATCGTCCACCAGTTCCGCGCCGACATGATCGCGAATCCGGAGTCGCTCCGGCGGTTCGCGGGCGTGGACCTCGTGATCGACATGGATGGCTTCGGCCCGGCGGCGGTCAAGCGCGCGCAGTACGAGGCGTTCGCCGGGGCGGACTACGCCCCGTTCCCCGGGATCAAGCTCTTTCTCGAGCACGACCCCGACCTCATGAGCGATGAGGACCTCCTGAACCTGGCGCCACGCCCCGCCGTCGTTGTATATCAGTGACCGGAGGTGCCGATGGACCCTGTATTGCTGAAGGAAATCGAGCCGGCCGCGGGGATTCTGGGTGTCGCGCTCATCGCGACCGGCCTGTTCGGACTGTTTCTCTGGGCGCTGGCGCTCCGGCCCTGAGCCGTCAGGCCAGCGCACGCCGCGCATTCGCCCTCACGTCGCCCCTGCGGCGGCGTGATCTTATGTAGAGCTCCCGTCCGGCCGCTGCGCGAGGATGCGCCCCACCGCTTCCGGCGACTCAGGGAGCAGTCCGAGAGGCGCAAGACGCGGCACGAGCTCGGCCCACTGCGGCCCCCGCGCGAACACCTCCCGCAGCATCGGCAACGCGTGCGCTTCCTCGCCCACACGGAACAGCGTGAGCGCGGCCCAGAACCGCAATTCGTCGTTCTCCGGCGCCAGCGTCAGCGCTTCCTCCAGGCGCGCGCGGGCCGTCGCGTAGTCGCCCGCGGCGAGCAGCTCGTCGCTCTCATCGGCGAGCCGGTACGCGCGCCGCAGGCGCACCAGGCGCCGCAGTTCCACCAGGGGCTCCGGGTGATCCTCGACCCGGAGGTCGAACACCCGGCCTCGCCAGGGCTCGGGCGACCGCTCGCCCGAGACAACGAGCAGCGCCGCCGACTGCTGGCCGCGGATGTCGCCGCCCGCCGCCTGCCCCGCGTCCAGCGCCGCCAGCAAGCGCTCGGCGAGGTCGCCGCGCGACTCCTCGAACGCGCGCTTCATCGCAGGCCAGACCGAGCCATCGACCATCAGGTTGGCTTGCACCGAGAAGCCGTCACCTTCGACGTGGCCCGCCGCAGGGATGCATCGCGACCCCGTGTGCGCGGCCACGTTTCCGCGCGCGTCCACCATCGCCACCTGACGCACGTCGCGGCCGGGGTCGTTCGCCAGCAGCGCATCGAGCGCCTGCCGGGCGCTCAGCCCCTCCCGCATCAGCGCGAGACCGCGCGGTCCGTAATCCACGAGCGCGACGGACTGCGTGGCGACGGCGCCGACGCCCGCCTCTGCCCACGAGACGATGGAGCCCACCGAGAAGTAGTGGCTCTGCACTGCCACGCCGAGCTGTCCGGTCTCGGGGTCCCGCGCGACGATGGAGTACGTGTGGACCGGCGGATACGTCCGTCCGGGGGAGGCCGTCACCTGTGCCCCCTCGCTAGGCCGTCGCCGGCTGCGGCAGCGAGACCGGCCTGGGGTTCACGACGTGCCGATCCAGGAACAACGCCATGATCTCCGCGCACTGCCGTCCGAAGTCCGGGAGCGCATCGAAGGCGTGAGGCGCGCCCTCGTACGCGTGCAGCTCGACCCGCGCGCCGGCGTCCCGCAGCGCCTCGAACATGCGCAGGCTCTCGCTCACCGGCACGAGTTCGTCCTTCGTTCCGTGGAAGAGCTGAGTCGGCGGGAACTCGCGACGGGCGTACGTGACCGGGCTCGCCCGCAGGACGTCGTCATGCGTCGCGCCCGGCCCCATGAGGGCCGCCACCGGCCCGCTGAGCGGCAGCCCCGACGCCCCCAACAGCGCCGGCGCGTAAAACGCGATGACCGCCGCGACCTCGGTGCTCACCCCGGGGTGTCCGCCGTCGCCCTCGAACTCAGGTGCGTTCGGCGTCGCGCCCAGCATCAGCGCGAGGTGCCCGCCGGCGGAGTTGCCCTCCACCGCGATCTTCCCGGGGTCGATGGCGAGCGTCCGAGCGTTGGCCCGCATCCACCGGAGCGCCGCCTTCACGTCATGAAGCTGGGCCGGCCACTTCGCCTCGCCGCTGAGCCGGTACTCGCAGGCTACGCACGTGTAGCCCTTGCGTCCGAGCAGGATGCCGTAGCCTCGGAGCTGCGTGCGGTCGCCCTGCATCCAGCCGCCGCCGTGGATGAGGAGCACCCCGCAGCCGTTCGACGTCCCTTCGGGGGGCCGGTAGACATCGCACCTGAGCTCGCGTCCGCCGCCGGTCCCGAAGACCACGCCGGTTTCGATGGTGACCCGTCCCGATTGGCGCTCCAGCATCGCTCTCCCCTCCTGTCGTCTGGCGCTCCCGTCGCGAAGGCGAAGGTACGCCGGTTCGGTCCGCGACGCAAGGGGGCAGGGGAACGATGGGACTCCCGGCGGCGCGCCGGATTGCTATACTAACCCTGCGAGCGGGAGTAGCTCAGCTGGCAGAGCATCTGCTTCCCAAGCAGAGGGTCGCGGGTTCGAATCCCGTCTCCCGCTCCAGGTTCCGCGCCGAGGCCTCCCGTCGCTGCTCCCCATCTCTTAGCGCTACAATAGGGCCCGTCGTTCGTTCTGCGCCGGGGAGGAGCCACACGATGGACTGGGCTAGGCCGGTCGTGCATTGGGAGATCGCGGGACGCGATCCCGCGCGCCTCAGGCAGTTCTACGCTGCGATGTTCAACTGGAAGATCGAGGATGGCGCCCTGCCCGGCGTCGCCACCATCGAGCCGGGAGTCGGCGGTCCCGAGCCCGGGCCCGGCGGCCACATCATGGCGTCGGACGCGCCCAGGGTCGCCCTCTTCGTGCAGGTGGCCGACCTGCGGGCATCGCTTCGGCGCGCCGAGGAGCTGGGCGGAACGGTGCTTCAGCAGCCCTTCGACGTCCCCGGCGGGCCCACCGTCGCCCGGATCGCCGACCCGGAGGGGAACCACGTGGGCCTGGTGCAGCAGTAGCGCCGAAACAACGAACGACTTTGGAATGGAAGCCGTGGACGACTTAAAGACGACCCGCTGGTTCTACCATGAGTGGGACACCGGCAAACGGGAAACGCTCAACGCCAGTCGGCTTTTGCAGATAACAAGGCGGTCAAAACCCCACGAACCCTCCGTCGAGGGTTACAAGTTGCATGCGGACCAGTCCTACATCGCCACGCGCATTCTGTTTCTCGCGAGCACCGCGACTCACCACTGCGCCCTCTACATGGCCGCACAAACCATCGAGAAGTATCTGAAGAGCCTCCTTATGGCTCGCGGCCAGGACGTTTCGCGTTTTGGACACAAGCTCGTCGAGCTCGCCCGCGAGGCGGGGGCTCCTTTCGACGATGAGGAGTTCGTACGGCTGTGCGGAGACTTGGGTCCCTTCGAAATCGCTGGCCGCTATGCCGATGGCCACGACTATGTTGGGTGGCAGTATCGCATCGACCTGCTGTCCGTGCTAGACCGCTTCGTCTTGATGTGCAGGCAGGTCCTCATCCAGGAGTCGCCCGATGTCCTGAGATCGCGCGACCCGATAATGGAAGTGGCGACACAGGATGGCGTGACAAACCCGTTGATGGCTGCAGCGCAACAAGCGCTTGTGCACCATAATCGCGCTGTCATTGACATTCTCCGCCATGGCAGCCTGACGCCGCGAAACTTATGACGCCGCCGCGGAAAACGCAGGCGATGCGCGCCCTCGAGGCCAGGCGCGTGCCGTATCGCGCCATCGTGTACGACGAAGCCGGCGCCTTCCACTCGGGCGAAGAAGCCGCGGCGCTCCTCGGCGTGCCTCCGGAATGCGTCTATAAGACGCTCGTGCTCCTGCGCGACCCCGCACGCGGCCGGCCCCTCATCGTCCTCGCGCCGTCGCATGTCGAGGTGGACCTCGGGCGGCTGGCCAGACATCTGGGGGAGAAGCGGCTGCGAATGGCCACTCGGCGCGAGGCGGAAGCGCTCACCCGCATGCGGGCAGGCGCCATCACCGCGATCGGCCTCCGGCGAGGCGCCTTCGATGTCTACATCGACGAACGCGCGCTCGGGCAGGAGTGGATCTACGTCAGCGCTGGCGCCCACGGCGTCGAGCTCGAGCTTCGCCCGGAGGACTTCATCGCGCTCACGGGGGCCCGCCCCGTCCCGGTCGCCGACTAGGGCTGCTCTCCCAGCGTGACCTGCACGGTGCGCTCGGTCCCGTTCCGATAGAAGGTCACGGTCACGACGTCGCCCGGCTTTCGCTCCGCCAGGAACTGCAGGAGCTCGCCGTCGTTGTTCACGGGGCGGTCGTCGAGGCGCACGATGATGTCGTTCTCGCGCAGGCCAGCGCTCGCGGCGGGCCCCTCGGGTTGGATGCGCACGATGCCGACCCCGTGGTCCACAGGCAGATCCAGGTTGCGCGCGAGCGTGGGGGTGATGGTCACCACGCCGATGCCCAGGTAGGCGCGCGAGACGCGGCCGTTGGCGATGAGCTGCTCGAAGATGGGCTTCGCGAGGTCGATGGAGATGGCGAAGCCGACGTTCTGCGCTCCGCGCACGATGGCGGTGTTGATGCCGATGACCCGGCCGGCCGCGTCGACCAGCGGCCCGCCGCTGTTCCCGGGGTTGATGCCCGCGTCCGTCTGGATGGCGTCAGGGATGCTGTAGCGGTCCTCCTGTATCACCCGGCCTCGCGCGCTCAGCACGCCCCGGGTCACCGTCGGGTCGCCCTCGAGGCCGAGGGCGTACCCGATGGCGACGACGTCGGCGCCCACTTCGGTCGCCTCAGCGCTTCCCAGCTCCACCGGCGTCAGGGTCCGGCCGTCGGGGTCGATCTTCAGCACGGCGAGGTCCGTCGGAGGATCCGCGCCCACCACGCGGGCGTCGACCGGCTGCTCCTCGCCGGGCAGGAGCACCGAGATGCGCTGAGCGAACTGCCGGCCGCCCGGCCCTTGCACCACGTGGTAGTTCGTCGCGATGTGTCCCTGCTCGTCGAGAATGAAGCCCGACCCCACGCCCTGCTGTGGAACCACCTGGCCGAAGACGTCCAGCGTCGCGGTCTCGGTCTGGACGCGCACCACCGACGGCCGTAGCTTGCGGACGATCTCGACGGTGCTCAGCCCGCCGCCCGACGCGACCGACGATGGGGCCACCGCGACCGTCGGTGTCGCTGCCGACGACGTCACCGTTGGGGATGGGGCCGGGGTCTCCGTCCGTTCGCCGCATGCCGGGGCGAACAGCGCGAGCAGGACCAGCGGGACGAGCAGGCGATGGTTCATGGCCCCGCGCCCGATGATACGGACGCCGGGGCCGTGGAACAACGTACGAGGGGCCTCACTGGACGGTGAGCCAGCCCGTCATCGTGAGGGGATGCACCGTGCACACGAAGCGGTACGTCCCCGCCGTCACGGCCACGCGAACCGAGGCGACGGCAGGCCCCGTCGTGACCGGCGTCGAACCGAGCGTCCCGCCCGACAGGCCGTACACATACAGGTCGTGTTGGACATCGGCGTCCCGGTTATCGAGCGTCAGCGTGAGCTCGCCTGCGGAAGCGCTGAGGTTCTGCGGGTGGAACGCCGCGCCCTGGGCGACCACGACGATCGCCTGCGGCGGGGGCGGGGACGTCGCCGTGGCGGGCGCGGGCGCCGTGGTCGCAGGTCGCGTGGGCGGAGGCGGCGCCGGCGGTGCCGGCGTGTCCACGATGGCGGGCGGCTCGGCCGTGGGCGTCGCCTGTGCAGGGAGCGCCGTCCGGGACGGCGCGCTCGTGGGCGTGGATGGAGGCGGGCTCGCCGGGGCGGTTGGCGCCGGCGTCTCCGTGACCGGCGTCGTCGTCCCTCCAGTCCCTCCGCACGCCAGCGCGGCGCCCGCGGCGAGCGACAGCGAGGCGACCACCGCCAACCACGGTCGGGCCGAGCGGGGGGCCGACCCCAGCCACCGGCCCCCCGCAGTGCCCATCGTCGACGAATGCGTTACCGGCGCCACAGGGCGTAGCGAGCGCCGATGAGCGCGCCCGCGACCGTTACCCAGAGCGCCGCCAGCGCCCATACCGGAAGTCCACTGCCGGCGAGGCCGCCGCCGTCCCCCGTCGCAGGCGGCAGGACGGGCCCCGACGGCGTCGCCGTCGGCTGAGGCGACGCGACCGGCGACGGCGCCGGCGTCGGCACAGGCGGCACGGCGCGAATGTCGTCGATCACCCACACTTCGCCCGGCGCGACGACCGAGAGGCCGTGATTGACCACGTAGACCTTCGCGCCGCTGAACGTCATCGCCGTGGCGAACGTGAAGCCTGCCACGACAGGCGTCATCGTGCCACCGCTCACGCGCAGGATCTTGCCCGTGAACGGCGCGAGAGGGGGCCCGGGGCTCTTGGACTGTTCGGCGAACTGGAGCGCATACAGCTGGCCACCGGGGCCGATGCCCACGTCGGTCAGCGCGCTGTAGCCGCTCGCCACGTCGTGCACATCGCCCGTGGTCGCCCCCACCGAAACGACTTTCCCGTGTTCCGGCAGGAAGGGCTCTCTCCCCAGCATGGCGACATAGAACGGTCCCCCGCTGGGGTCGTACGTGATGCCCGTCGACACGGGGTGTCCCGGAAATTCCGTGAGCCGGGTGATCGCGCCGTCTGGCGTGATACGCATGATCTGGTTCTGGTTCCCATCGACGACGTAGAAGGCGCCGCCGCGCACGGTCATCCGATACGGGTTGCCTCCCGGCTCGATGTCGAGCTGACGCCCCTCCGTAAGATCGCTCACCGGATTCGCCACGTTGAAGGCGCCGATATCGGCCACCAGCGTGACCGAGCCATCGGCGTTGACCTTGTAGAGGCCCGTGGGCTCGTCCGGAAATCCCCATGCAGCGCCTCCATGCGTCTGCACGTAGTAGAGCTGCCCACCCAGAAACGCCACGTCCGCCGGCCCCGTGGTACCGAACTGGGGATGGGAGTTCGAGGGCAGGCCCTCGGCCACGGTGGTGCGCTCCCCCGTCGACGGGTCGATCTTGGAGATGCGCCCGGTGTGACCGATGTTGAACGTCTGACCTTCGACCACGATGGTCTGGTCGCCGCCTTCGCCGGCCTCGGCGACGTAGAGCATGCCGTCCGGCCCGACGACGATGCCCCTCGGATTGAGCAGACCGCCCGCGAGTAGCCGCCCGGCCGACGGGGCGGGCTGGGCCTTCGCGGGGGCGGCTCCCAACGAAAGCGCTCCCAGCGCCGCGCCCATCAACGCGGCGATACTCAAGATTCGAAACAAGGACGACTCCTTTCAGGCTGGGGGAAGCAGTGATGCAACGAGTCTATTCCCACGAAGGAGCGAACGCAACCGCCGAATCCACTCCCGCAGCGGAGGCTGCGCCGCACGCCGTAAGATGACGCTCGACGTGGGGTCGCGAAACGATTGGCTTCGCCTCGACGAGCGCGCCCTCCTCGCCATGTGCCGCGAGGAGCGCTATCGCGCCAGCGGTCCAGGCGGGCAGCGACGGAACAAGGTCGAGACGGCCGTGCGGCTGCGCCACGAGCCCACCGGCGTCTCGGTCCACGCCGACGAGGCGCGGTCGCGCGAACAAAACCGACGCCGCGCCGTCCGGAGGCTCCGGTTGCGGCTGGCGCTGGAGCTACGCGAGCCGTTCGATCTCGCGGCGCCGGCGGCCCCGCCCGAGCTGGTCGCCTGCCGTCGCGATGGGCGCCTGGAGATCGCGCCCCGCAACCCCACCTACCCCGTCGTGGCTGCGACCGTCCTGGACGCGCTCGACGCGGCGCAGGGCAGCTACGCGCTCGCCGCGCGGGCGCTCGGCCTCACCACGAGCCAGCTCCTGCGCTTCCTGCGCTCGGACAGCCACCTATGGGCCGCCGCCGAGCGTATCCGGAATCGCCACGAGCCGCGCGTCGGGGACCGCGGGCCCGGACCCGGAGCCGACCGCTGACCGGCCCCGCCTGCACCAAGGTCGAACGGCGTCGCACTCTCACCCGCAGAGGTCGGGGCGCCGCTTGAACCGGGCGGCCGCCTACTTTATAGTGGTTCTAAACTCCACCGCGAATTCTATCACCGCTACCAAAGGAGGATCACCGTGCCGAAGTCCACTCGTGACTGGTGGCCCAATCAATTGAACCTCAAGGTCCTTCGCCAGAACTGCCCCACATCCGACCCCATGGGCGAGGAGTTCGATTACGCGAAGGAAGTGCAGACCCTGGATGTCGAAGCGCTGAAACGCGACATCATCGAGGTGATGACCACCTCGCAGGAGTGGTGGCCCGCCGACTACGGCCACTACGGCCCGCTGTTCATCCGGATGGCTTGGCACGCGGCGGGCACCTACCGCATCGCCGATGGCCGCGGCGGCGGCGACGGCGGGTACCAGCGCCTCGCGCCGCAGAACAGTTGGCCCGACAACGCCAACCTCGATAAGGCCCGACGCCTCCTGTGGCCGGTCAAGAAGAAGTACGGCCGCAAGATCTCGTGGGCCGACCTCATCATCTTCGCCGGGAACGTGGCCCTCGAGTCGATGGGCCTCAAGACGTTCGGCTTCGGCTTCGGACGCCGGGACGCCTGGGAGAACGACGACACCACCGACTGGGGCCCCGAAGAGGAGTGGCTGGCGGACGAGCGCCACACCTCCGAGGGCGAGATCGAGGGTCCGTACGCCGCCGACCACATGGGCCTCATCTACGTGAACCCGGAAGGGCCCGGTGGCAACCCCGACCCGCTGCTCGCCGCCAAGTATGTCCGCCAGACGTTCTCGCGTATGGGGATGAACGACGAGGAGACGGTGGCGCTCATCGCCGGCGGCCACACCTTCGGGAAGATGCACGGCGCCGCGCCCGAGTCCTACGTCGGCCCGGAGCCCGAGGCGGCCCCCATCGAGGACCAGGGGCTCGGCTGGAAGAGCCGCTTCGGCACGGGCAAGGGCCCCGACACCACGACGAGCGGCCTCGAGGGCGCCTGGACGAACGCGCCGACCAAGTGGGACAACAACTTCCTCGAGAACCTGTACAAGTACGAGTGGGAACTGACCAAGAGCCCCGCCGGTAAGTGGCAGTACATGCCCAAGAACGCCTCCGAAGTGGCCACGGTCCCGGACGCTCACGACCCGGCGAAGAAGCACCCCCCGGTCATGCTGACGACGGACATCGCGCTGAAGGTGGACCCGATCTACGGTCCCATCTCCAGGCGGTTCTACGAGCACCCGGACGAGTTCGCGGACGCGTTCGCCAGGGCGTGGTACAAGCTCATCCACCGCGACATGGGACCGGTGACCCGCCTGCTCGGCCCGCTGGTCCCGTCGGAGCCGCAGATCTGGCAGGACCCCGTGCCGCCGGTCGACCACGAGCTCATCGGAGAGGCGGACATCGCTGCGCTCAAGGCGAAGATCCTGGCGTCCGGCCTGCCTCTGTCGCGGCTCGTGGCCACCGCATGGGCGTCGGCGTCCACCTTCCGGGGCACGGACAAGCGGGGCGGCGCCAACGGCGCCCGGATTCGCCTGGCGCCGCAAAAGGACTGGGAGGTCAACGAGCCCGCCGAGCTCGCCAAGACGCTCTCCACGCTGGAGCGCATCCAGGCCGAATTCAACAGCTCGCAGAACGGCAACAAGCGGGTCTCGCTGGCTGACGTCATCGTCCTCGCGGGGTGTGCCGCCGTCGAGCAGGCGGCGAAGAACGCCGGGTTCAACATCACCGTCCCCTTCACGCCGGGACGCACCGACGCGCCGCAGGAGTGGACCGACGTCGAGTCGTTCGCGGTGCTGGAACCGAAGGCGGATGGCTTCCGGAACTACCTGCGGCCAGGGCTGCGCAAGTCCGCGGAGGAGCTGCTGGTCGAGCGGGCGAGCCTGTTGACGCTGACGCCTCCCGAGATGACCGTCCTCGTGGGCGGCATGCGCGTCCTGAACGCCAACTACCAGCAGTCGCCGCACGGCGTCTTCACCGCGCGGCCCGGAACGCTCACCAACGACTTCTTCGTGAACCTGCTCGACATGAACACTGAGTGGACCGCTTGCTCCGGCTCCGACGGTGTGTTCGAGGGACGCGACCGCCGGACGGGTGAGGTCAAGTGGACCGCGACCCGGGTCGATCTGATCTTCGGGGCCAACTCGGAGCTGCGAGCGCTCGCCGAGGTCTACGCCTGCGACGACGCTCAGGAGAAGTTCGTCCGCGACTTCGTGGCGGCCTGGACCAAGGTGATGAACCTGGACCGCTTCGACCTCGCCCGGTCAGGCTGAGCCGACCGGGTTCGGTCCGAGGGCAGTCGCCAGCCCCCGGCGGCTGCCCTCGGGCCCGGGCGCCGGCCGCGGCGGGGCGACGGGGCGGGCCCGCGACCTGTCGAGCGGCTCGGGAGAGAAAGGCGACGACGTTGCAGCGCGAGGAGATCGCCCGCAGGCTAAAGCGGCTGGGGATTCGCGTCACCCGCCAGCGGCTCGCCGTGGCCGAGGTGCTAGTGAACTCCGAGGACCACCCGACAGCGCAGGAGGTCTACCAACGGGTGCGCGCGGTCTTCCCCGACATCGCGCTGGCGACCATCTACAACACCATCGGCGTCCTCATCGAGTGCGGCTTCATCCAGTCGCTCTCCTTCGGCGAAGCCACCCGCTACGACGCCAATCCCAACCCGCACGTGAACCTTGTCTGCGTCCGCTGCGGCGGCATCACCGACGCCCCGGACGACGCTGGCGGCCTCACTCACCTTCGGGAGCGTGTCTGCGCCAGGGTCGGGTTCCAGCCCGTGTCGCAGCGCGTCGACATTTATGGCGTCTGCGCCCGCTGCCGCGACGCCAGCGCGCAGACCTCGGGCGCCGGCCATCGGCGCGCGCGCCCGGCGCTCCGCCGGTGAACCGACGCCCGCGCCGACCCGAGCGCTGCCCAAACCCGGCATCGAAGGCCGTCGTCCGAAGACGCGTGGTACCATAAGCCCCCGACGGCGGGGCGCGATGGACCAGAAGATCGGCTTCTGCACGACGTCCGACGGCGTCCGCATCGCGTATGCGGTGGCAGGCGAAGGGCCGCCGCTCGTGTGCGCGACGGGCTGGCCGGTTCACCTCGACCTCGAGTGGCAAAAGCCCTTCGCCCGTCGCTTTTTGGAGGACCTCGGGCGCGGATTCACACTGATTCGGTACGACATGCGCGGCTCGGGGCTCTCCGACCGCGGCGTTTCGGGCTTCTCCATCGAAAGCCTCATCCTGGATTTGGAAGCGGTTATCCATCACTTCGCGCCGGAGCGATTCGCGCTGCTGAGCCTGGGCGACCTCGCCGGCCCACTGGCGATCATGTACACCGCTTCGCATCCCGAGCGCGTGAGCCGGCTGGTCCTCAACAGTCCCTTCCTCCGCGGGCGCGACCTGGCGCCGCCCGAGCGCCAGAAGGCGATGATCGAGTTCGTCGCGACCTACGGCTTCCCGACATTCGAGTTCGTGGACGCGCCCGGCGTCGACGTCACGGCGCTGCGGGATGTCCGCGAACTCGCCGCCGCGGCCGCGCCGTACGCGGTACAGGCGGAAGTGCTGAAGACGATGTACTCAGTGGACCTGTCCGCGGTCGCGGATGGAGTGACGGTCCCCACGCTCGTGCTCCACGCCCGTGGAGACACGTTCGTGCCGTTCGAGCTGGGCCGCGAGGTGGCGACGCGCATCCCCGGCGCCGAGTTCGTTCCCTTCGAAGGCGCCAGCAACGCTCCGTGGGTGCACCGTCAGGTGATCGTGCAGGAGACACAGCGCTTCCTTGCCTCGGCGACGGGCACCGTGCAGGCGACGGGCGAAACGGCGGGGTCCCGTCCGTACCCGGACCGTCTCACCCGGAGGGAGGTGGAGATCCTCCGGTTGGTCGCTGCTGGGCGGACCAGCCGGGAGATTGCCGAAACGCTGGTCCTGAGCGTCCGCACCGTGGAGCGCCACATCGCCAACATTTACACCAAAATCGGCGCGCGGACGCGCGCCCAGGCGACCGCATATGCCCTGAGCCGAGGATTGGCATAGGGACGCTACGTAGTTTCCGCCTCCCCGCAGAATGCGTACTTCACCGGAAGTCCCACCCTCGGCGCCGCGCTACGCTGACCGCTATCCGGTGTGTTGTGTGTTCACGGGAGGAGCCAAGTGATGAGACGGCTTGCGATAGCGGCAGTGACGGTCGTGGCGATCGCTATGGCGCCGGCGCCCGTCCTCGCCCACCGCGCCGGCCACGCAGGCGGCTGCGAAGCGTTCGGTCACCTGAATCGCGCGATCGGCGCCGACCCGGCCGCCTTCGGGTTTCCCGGCGCGAGAAACCTCGGCGACATCGTGAGCGCGTTCGCGCAAATGGACGACGGCCAGCCGGGCGTCGGCGACATCGTCGAGCAAATCGACCACGGCGCATGCGGGTAACGTGCGCGAGATGAAGAGTGAACGGACCGAGGCGAGCTGACCGGGAGAACCAGGCATTCTCGGTGCGCCTCGACGGTCAGGAGGTGGCGAAGTGCCTGCCGCAAGGCTCGATCTGAACGACATGCAGGGCTTCCGAGGCCAACTGCTCCGCGCGGGAGACCCTGGCTACGAAGACGCCCGCAGGATTCACAACGGCCTCATCGACAAGCGCCCGGCACTGATAGCGCGGTGCGCGGGCACCCACGACGTCGTCGCTGCGATCGACTTCGCTCGCGCGAACGGACTGGAGATCGCTGTGCGGGGCGGCGGCCACAATGTCGCTGGCCGGGCGGTGTGCGAGGGTGGCCTGATGATCGACCTGTCGCTGATGAAGATGATGACCGTGGACCCCCGGGCCAGGATCGCCCGCGCGCAGCCGGGCCTCACATGGGGCGAGTTCAACCAGGTGAGCCAAGCGCACGGCCTCGCGTCCACTGGAGGCGTCGTCTCGAGCACCGGCATCGCCGGCCTCACGCTGGGGGGCGGGCTCGGCTGGCTCATGGGCAAGCACGGCCTCGCGGTGGACCACCTTCTGGCAGCGGAGGTGGTGACCGCGACAGGCGACGTGGTTCGCGCGGACGACCACGAGAACGCCGACCTGCTGTGGGGACTCCGCGGCGGCGGGGGCAACTTCGGCGTCGTCACTTCCTTCGAATACCGGCTGCATCCGGTCGGGCCGGCCGTCGTCAGTGGCCTGGTCGCCCATCCAGTCGACGACGCGGTCGGCGTGCTGCGCTTCGGGCGCGAATTCGCCGAATCGGCGCCCGACGACCTCAGCGTGCAGTGCGCTCTCCTGTTCGCTCCGGACGGCTCCAGCGTGCCCATCGCCGCCATCGCCCTCTGCCACTGCGGGCCGCTCGAACAGGCCGAACGGGACGTGCGAGCGGTCAAGGCATTCGACTCTCCGATCATCGACGCCATCGGTCCCCAGACGTACGAGAACAGCAATACGATGATGGATGCCGGCTTCCCGAAGGGGGCTCTGAACTACTGGAAGTCCAGCTTCTTGCGCGTACTCAGCGACGCCGCCATCGAGACCCTCGCCGGCCGTTTCGCCGAATGCCCGTCGACGATGTCGGCGATCGTCCTCGAACGCTTCCACGGCGCCGCGGCGCGCGTTCCCGTCACCGCGACGGCGTTCCCCTACCGCGAGGAAGGGTGGAATCTGCTCATCCTCGCGCAGTGGCGGGACCCGGGAGACACCGAGCGGAACATCGCGTGGGCCCGCGAGACCCACGAGGCGATGGCCCGGTTCATGGCGCCGCGGCGCTACGTGAACTACCTGAGCGACGACCAGCCGCCCGACTCGCTCGCCGAGGTCTACGGGGCGAACTACGAGCGCCTCCGCGAGCTGAAGCGGAAGTACGACCCGCAGAACCTGTTCCACCTGAACCAGAACATCAGGCCATACGCTTAGGCCGCGGTGCGCCGTCGAACCGCTTGAAGTTGAAGGCTTCGACGCCATTGTCCGAGGGCACTGGATGTACGCATGCCCAGCTCGAACAGCAGACAGCGCAGCCGCCAGGTTCGCGATCCGCTAATCCGGCCTAGGTTGACCTCACCTCCGATGTGCAGAACGCGCAGCGCCGCGCATCGATCGGTATTTCGCTCAGGCACTCCGGGCACTTCTTGGTCGTCGGATCGACTGGAGGCTCGCGCCGCGCCCGCGCTACCAGCGCGTTCACCGGGACCACCACGAAGAAGAACACGGCGGTCGCGATAAGGAGGAAGCTGACGACGGCGTTGATGAAGTGGCCGTACCGAAACGTACTGTCGTTCACGGTAAACGTTAAGGCAGAAAAATCGGGCTTACCGGCGACTGCCGCGATGATCGGAGTAATCAGATCCTCCACCATGGCTGAGACGACCGCGCCGAAGGCCGTGCCGATCACCACGGCCACCGCCAAGTCGACGACGTTTCCCCTGAGCAAGAACTGCTTGAAATCCCGCACGAGACTCATGGTGACCTCCTCGTCGGATCGCCGGATTGGCCCGGATCCAGGCCTGACCCCAGGCTTGTGGGCCGAATTCTAAACGTCCCCCAGCGCGCCAGCCAACACGTGCTGCGCGAGGGCAGATTTGGCGACGACGTTGGAGGTGGGCACGTCGCCACGCTCAACTTGGACGGGAGCCCTGTGAGTGAATTCATGAGTGGGCCACCCTGGGCAGGGTCTCGAAGAGATTGAGCGGCTCGAAGCGCGGGTCCGCGCCGTCAAGACTGTGGTTGAGAAACCCCTCGTTGGTAGTGATGGTGGATCTGTGCGAGCAGGCCTACGTCGGCAGGTTCGGATCGTAAGACAGTTGGCTCCCCGGCCAGGACTCGAACCTGGAACCTAGCGGTTAACAGCCGCCCGCTCTACCGATTGAGCTACCGGGGAACGAGACAACACGCGTCCCCGGAGCGCTCCGGGGACCTGCCGAATTCTAACAAGCGTCCGTCCCCTCCACAATCGCCGCGCGACCACACCACGCCAGGTGCGTTCGAGACCTCCGTCTGCTCACCACCGCGATGACTGCAAGCCCCGCCGTTGACACAGGAGGCGAGGCAGGGCAAGGTAAGCATGCCGCAGGAGGCGTCTCGGGAGTGGTCACGGTTATCGTCAACGGCGAACCTCGGCAGGCGTCGCGCCCGGGCCGCAATCTGCTGAGCTTCCTACGCTTCGACCTCGGCCTCACGGGGACGAAGTACGGCTGCGGCGAGGGGCTCTGCGGCGCCTGCACCGTCCTCGTCGACGGGCACCCCATCCGCGCCTGCCTGACGACGGTCGGCGCCGTCGGCGGCGGGTCCATCGTCACCATCGAAGGGCTGGCTCGAGACGGCGTCCTCCACCCGGTGCAGCAGGCGTTCGTCGACGAGACCGCCATGCAATGCGGGTACTGTACACCCGGCTTCATCATGGCGGCCGTCGCCCTACTCCAGCGGGCGCCGAGCCCGTCCCGAGAGCAGGTCCGGGAGGCGCTCGGCGAGCATCTCTGCCGGTGCGGCGTCTACCAGCGCATCGAGCGGGCGGTCCTGCGCGCCGCTGACGCCCTCGGACGCGCGAGCGGCGGGAGGCCCGGGACTCCATGAGCGAGGTTCCCGCGCCGGAAGGCCTCACCATTGTGGGCGACGTCACGCCGATCGCGCCGCCGCGACCCGGCTACGCCGCCACGGCGTACGGCGGCGTCGCTCCCGAGCCGGTCCGAGCCACGTGGCTGCATGTCCGCCCCGATGGCGGCGTCACCGCCTTCGCAGGGAAGGTCGAGTACGGGCAAGGCATCCGCAGCGGCCTCGCGGTGGAGGTAGCCGACGAGCTTCGCGTGCCGCTCGAGCGCGTCGACGTCGTGCTGGGCGACACCGACCGCACGCCCTGGGACATGGGGACGTTCGGGAGCATGTCGACGGCCCGCACGGGCCCGATCCTGCGCAAGGCTGCGGCCACCGCCCGGCGCTCCCTGTTGGAGCTGGCCGCGGGCCGGCTCGACCTCCCGGTCGACGAGCTGGTCTGCACCGACGGCTACGTCGCGTCACGACGCGACCCGCGGCACCGCGTCTCCTACGGCGAACTCGTCGCCGGGCAGCGCCTCACTCGCGAGCTCACGGATGACGCCCCGCTGCTCACGCCCGCCGAGTTCGCCATCATGGGGCGCCCACAGCCTCGCGTCGACGCCGTCGAGCGGGTGACCGGGAAGGCGCAGTACTCGCAGGACATCCGTCTGCCCGGCATGCTCTTCGCGAAGGTGCTACGTCCGCCGTCGTTCGGCGCGGAACTCGTCGATGCCGACACCTCCGCCGCGGAGCGTCTGCCCGGTGTCGTGGCGGTGGTGCGTGACGGCGACCTGCTCGCGGTGCTAGCCGAAAGGGACGAGGAGGCCGAATTCGCGGCCCAGACGGTGCAGGCTCGCTGGCAGGAGCGCGCCGGACAACCGTCGCATCTCGATATGCCATCCCTGCTCATCGAGTCCGCTCGCGATCCGTACAACACGCAGGAGCGCGGTAACCTCGCCGAGGGATTCCGTAGGGCTGACGGCATCCTCGAGGCGACGTATTACGTCCCGTACATCTCGAATCAACCCATGGAGCCGAAGGCGGCGGTGGCTGAGTGGCGGGACGGGAAGCTCGCGGTCTGGGCCGGCTCCCAGCGTCCGTTCGGGGTGCGGGCGGAGCTCGCACGGCACTTCGGCCTCGAGGAACGGGACGTCCGTGTCATCGCCCCGGAGATCGGCGGCGGATTCGGCAGCAAGAGCTACTACCCCGTCGCCCTCGAAGCGTCGCGCCTCGCGAAGCTCGCGGGGAGACCGGTGCGGGTGGCGTACACGCGGTCCGAGGAGATGATCTGGTCGACATTCCGGCCGGCCGCGCTCATCAAGATTCGCAGCGGGTTCCTGTCGAACGGGACCATCGTGGCGTGGGAGTGCCAGGCCTATCACGCCGGCCCGACGTCGTACATCGGCCGGCGTGGCTCCGAGACGCCGTACGACATCCCGAACGTGGCCGTGACGGTGGCCTGCGGCGACTCCCCGCTGCGCGCAGGGTCGTTCCGTTCGCTCGGCGGGGCCGTGAACCACTTCGCGCGCGAATCCCACATGGACGAAATCGCCGCGGCCGTCGGGATCGACCCCGTGGACCTCCGGCTGCGGAATCTCTCTCATCCCCGGTTCCGCCGCGTGCTCGAGGCCGCGGCGGAGGGTTTCGGATGGGAGGCCTCCCCTGCGCCCTCGCAGCGGGGACACGGCGTCGCCCTGGGACTCGACGTCGGCAGTTATGTCGCGTGCTGCGTCCGCGCGGCCGTCCGGGCCGGCGAGGTGCGCGTCGAGCGGGTCGTCGCGGCCCTCGACTGTGGGCTCACGGTCAATCCCGAAGGCGCGCGCAATCAGGTCGAGGGCTCGCTCGTGATGGGCATGGGCGCCGCCCTGTACGAGGCCATCGAGTTCGCCGACGGTCGGCTCTCGACGGCGTCCCTGGCTCGCTACCGCATGCCGCGCATCACCGACAGCCCCGAGATCGACGTGCTGCTGGTGGGCGACCCCACCGAGCCGTCGACGGGCGCAGGCGAGCCCGCCATCGTGGTCATCGCGCCGGCAATCGCGGGCGCGGTCTTCGACCTGACGGGGACGCGAGTGCGTGAACTGCCGCTCCAGCGCCACCTTCGGTGAGCCCGGAGCCGCGTTGATGCGGGTCCGGGGCTTTGCTAGCATGACGGTAGCCCGTGGGCGGTTAGCTCAGTTGGTTAGAGCGCTGCGTTGACATCGCAGAGGTCACTGGTTCGAATCCAGTATCGCCCACCATCGTGTCGCGACCTCCGGCCTCCCACTCGGGAGGCCGTTCCGCAAGCGCCAGCCGCGGGTTGAGGCCGCCCGCCGGCCCGTGGTAGGCTTCGACGGCGAAAGGCCCCGCCGGGGCCGGAAACGGCGACGACCAGGACGAGTAGCGGCGCTCGGGCGCCCCAGAGAGGCCCGCCCGTCCGCGAGGACGGCGCTGGGAGCGGGCCGGCGCAGACGCCGTGAAGACCACCTGCGAGCCTGGCTCCGAACGCTC
>DATLZC010000102.1:0-4113 GCA_035574215.1 Dehalococcoidia bacterium
GCGTACAGCAGATGCATGACCGCGTGCTCGGCCCCGCCCGTGTACTGGTCCACCGGCAGCCATTTCTCCGCCTTCTCCCGCGCGAACGGACGCTCCGGGTTCTTCGGGTCCGTGTAGCGCATGTGGTACCAGGACGAGCAGATGAAGGTGTCCATGGTGTCGGTCTCGCGGCGCGCGGGACCGTCGCCCAGCGGACACGTCGTGCGCAGGAAGCCTTCGTGATAGGTCAGCGGCGATTCGCCCGTCGGCCGGAAGTCGACGTCCTCGGGCAGAAGCACGGGGAGTTGATCTTCGGGCACAGGCACGACCCCGTGGTTCTCGCAGTAGACGACCGGGATGGGGGCGCCCCAGTAGCGCTGCCGAGAGATGAGCCAGTCCCGCAGCCGGTAGGTCACCGTCGCTCGGCCCCAGCCCCGCTTCTCTGCGTAGGCGATGGTCTCGGCGATGGCCCGCTCGCCGGGCGTGCCGCTCAGCTCGCCCGAGTGGATCATCCCGGTGTAGTCGGCGTGGAACAGGACGTCCCGGTAGAACGGCACGCGATGCAGCAGCTCCATCACCGTACGGGCGTCCGCCGCCGAGGGGTCGAGCGCGCGGCAGCGCTCGAGAATGCGCCGGTCCGACTCCACCGAGTCGAGCGTCAGCGTCTCGTCCTCGAAGACGAACCGCCAGCGGTTTCCGACGATCGCGCACCAGTTCCCCGGATTCAGGTGCTCCCGGACGATCTGCTCGTAGAGGCCCGCCTGCCGGTCCTCGAGGGTGACCAGCACCTCAGACCCCTGTTCCTCGAACGCGATGCCCGCGCGGGTCAGCGCCCCGGTGAAGCCGTCCTTCATCGCCTCCAGGCGGACCGCGCTCTTCGACACGCCGTCGGCCCGCTCCAGAACCGGGATCACCGGCAGGCCGTACCGGAGCGCGAACGCGAAGTCGCGCTCGTCGTGCGCGGGCACGCCCATCACCGCGCCCGTGCCGTACGTCAGGAGCACGTAATCGGCGACCCAGATGGGGACGCGCTCGCCGTTGAACCGGTTGATGGCATAGGCGCCAGTGAAGACGCCGGTCTTCTCGCGCGCCGTCGAGAGCCGCTCGATCTCCGACTCGCGCCGCGTCCTCTGAACGTAGGCCTCGACGGCCTCCCGCTGCTCCGGCGTGGTGATCCGCTCGACCAGCGGGTGCTCGGGCGCGAGCACCATGAACGTCACGCCGTAGATCGTGTCCGGCCGCGTCGTGAAGACCCGGATCTCCTTGTCCTCGACGCCCGGGACATCGAGGTCGAACCCGACCTCGAGCCCTTCGGAGCGCCCGATCCAGTTGCGCTGCATCGTGCGGACCTGCTCGGGCCACTCAATGCCGTCGAACCGCAGGAGCTCGTCCGCGTACTTGGTGATGCGGAAGAACCACTGCTCGAGATCGCGCTTCGCTACAGGCGAGCCACAGCGTTCACAGACGCCATCGCCCACGACCTGCTCGTTGGCGAGCACCGTCTGGCAGGAGGGACACCACCACGCAGGCGCCAGCGCCCGATAGGCGAGCCCGTGCTTCAGGAACTGGAGGAACCACCACTGGGTCCACTTGTAGTAGTCGGGGGAGGCCGTGATGATCTCGCGGCTCCAGTCGAAGGACGCGCCCATGGACCGGAGCTGGCGGCGCATCCGGTCGATATTCGCGAAGGTCCACGTCTTCGCATGAATCCCCTGCTTGATGGCGGCGTTCTCGGCGGGCAGCCCGAAGGCGTCGAAGCCGATGGGGAACATGACGTTGTAGCCGCGCATCCGCATGTAACGGGCGTGGACGTCGGACGGGGCCATGGCGAACCAGTGCCCGACGTGAAGGTCGCCCGACGTGTACGGGAACATGGTGAGGGCGTACCACTTGGGACGGGGGTCGTCGTCGCGCGCCACGTAGAGCTGGTCGGCCTCCCAGCGGGCCTGCCACTTCGGCTCGATGGAGGCCGGATCGTACCGGTCGATCCGGGTCTCTCGCTTCGGCGTGCTTTCGACAGTCATCGAATCGCGCCTCCGTTTTCTCTCGAGCGGCGCCCCGCGGGCGCGGGACGCCTCACTCGTGTCCCCGCTCCTCTTCTTCCTCCTCGCCCGGCCCGAAGCCTGCGCTGCCCCTCCCGCGAAGCGACTTTGTGAGAGGGCGCAGTTCGAGCAGGACGATGATCGCGACGGCGGCGAAGATCGCCACCAGGTACGCCTCGGCGCCGATGGCGACGCCCATGGCGGCGACCGCCCAGATGGTGGCGGCGGTGGTGATTCCCCGGACGCTCGCGCCTTCGCGAAAGATGACGCCCGCGCCGAGAAAGCCGATGCCGGTCACCACCTGCGCCGCGATGCGGTCGTCGCCCCCGAACAGGCGCGACGTGTCGCTGAACAGCGCCGAGCCGACCGCCACCAGGGCCAGCGTCCGGATGCCCGCGGGGTAGCCCCGGAACTCGCGCTCGAACCCGATGCTCGCGCCCAGGGCCAGCGCCAGCGCCAGCCGCAGGATGATGTCGACCTGGAGTCCGGTGTCGAGCACGGCGCTCCCCCGAATACGAACGCGCCCCCCGTCCCAGGGACGGAGGGCGCTGGCTGCTCCGCGGTACCACCCTGATTCCCGCCCCTCCCGTTCGAGGAAGGACGGACGCTCGGGCGCGCGATAACGGGCGCATCCCGGCCGGGGCTGAAGCCGCGCTTCGCGGGGTCACCCCGTCGGCTCCCGGGCGAGTTCGGGCTTCGCTGTCACCGGCTCGCACCGTCCGCCGGCTCGCTGAGACAGCGCCGAGGCCCTATTACTCCCGTTCTCAGCCGTTCGTTCGTGTCGACTGGATGGTGGAGCTGGGGGGATTCGAACCCCCTACCTCCTCAATGCCATTGAGGCGCTCTCCCAATTGAGCTACAGCCCCACAGCCGGCCCTGACCGCCGGCGCTTCATCCTATCAGGGCCCCGAACGGGCCTGCAAGGAAGCGAGCCTCCCGTTCCTTGACAGGGCGGACGCCCGGCGTGCTAGACTCGCGCGTGATGAACCGGCCCGCCCCGGCTGCGTCGCGGGCAGCCAGCGCCTGCTCGGAGCGACTGCCCTGATTCACGAGATCGAACAGGCGCTGCTGGACTTCATCGCCGCCACGTACGACGCCATCGAATGGCCCGGCGTCGTCCTGCTGATGGCGATCGAAAGCGCGGCCATCCCGCTTCCGAGCGAGCTCATCATGCCGCTGGCGGGATGGAACCTCATCAAGGACCGGGGACTGGGCGTCGAGTGGCTGTTCCTCGCCGCGTTCTTCGGCGCGCTGGGGAACACCCTCGGGTCGCTGGTGGCCTACTACGCAGGCCTGTGGGGCGGCCGGCCGCTCATTGAAAAGTACGGGAAGTACGTCCTCATCAGCCGGCACGACCTCGACCTGGCGGACCGCTGGTTCGCCCGGTGGGGGAACTTCGCGGTGTTCTTCTCGCGCATGCTGCCGGTGGTGCGGACGTTCATCAGCGTGCCGGCGGGGATCGCCCGGATGCCCGTCGGGACGTTCACCGTGTACACGTTCGTCGGGTCGTTCCCGTGGTCGCTCGGGCTGGCCTGGGCTGGCTACGAGCTCGGCGAGAACTGGGAGGACCTGCGGGAGTGGATGCGCCCCGCGGACATTCCCATCGCCATCGCCATCGGCGTGGGAGCGATCTGGTACGTGTACCGGCACATCAAACGCTCGTGGTTCGAGCCGGCCTCGCCTGAGGGAGAAGCCGTCTCGAGCCGACACGAACCATAGCGGGCCGGCGCTGGCGGGGTCCCGGCGCGCGAACGGATGGGACAGCGGAGGCGTGAACGCGCCTCCAGGACGGGAGGTAGGCGCCCATGATGTTCGCACGAGTCCTTGCCACGCTCGTCAGGCCGGCCGTCGCCGTGGGCGTCATCGCCGCGGCCGCGTCCGTCCTCTGGTACGGCGCCAGTACGCTGACCGGCAGCGGTGACCCAGCTCCCCTCTTTCAGCCTGCGGAGAGCCCCAGCTTCGTCTTCGTCGAGTTCGGCCGCAACGCCGACGCCATCCGCGTCGCCTCCGTGGCCGACCCCACGAACGCCCGCACCGTGGCCACGGTCGCCCACGCCGAGGGCTTCGGCGTCTACGCCGCCCTCTCGCCCGA
>DATLZC010000103.1:0-3010 GCA_035574215.1 Dehalococcoidia bacterium
TGCTCACCGGCGGTGAACACGAAGGTGGCGCCGCAATCGCGGCAGACGATTTGCTTGTCGACGAAACTCAAGGCGATCCTTCTCCCCTCAGGGGCAAAAATGTGCGGCCTGGGCTCAGGCCGCGTACCGGCGCCTGCCACAGGGACCACTTCACTATATCGGCGCATTCGTTCCCCCGCAACGGTCGCGGTCGCCTACGGGCGCTCGTCCACCGCCGCCACCTCGGGGGCCCGCTCCGCCCGAGCGCGCTGCCGCCGGGCCGCCCGGTCGATGCTCCGCTGCACCGTGAGCAGCCACCACAGCACGAACGCCACGAACAGCAGCCACTCGAACACCCGGACGTTCCGCTCTGTGTCGTCCAGCGTCAGCCCGAGGACGCCCAGCAGGTAGCCCCCGCCCATGAACGTGATGACCCACAGGGACGCGCCGATGAAGTCCAGCGGGGCCCACTTCCGGAACGGCATGCGCATGAAGCCCGCCGCCGTGGGGCCGATGAGCCGCGTGTACCCGAAGAAGTGGTACATGAGCACCAGCGACGTCGCCGATTCCATCAGCGGCTCTCGCATGCGCTCGGTCCAGGCGTCGAACCGCCCGCCCCGCAACATGCGCTTCCAGCCGTACCGGCCGATGACATAGCTCAGCACGTCGCCGATGATGGCGCCCGCGATGCCCAGGGGCGTCGCGATGAACGGATTGATGAGGCCGTCGTGGGCGCCCAGGCCGGCCACGACCATGATGACAGCGCCGGGGATGAGCAGCCCCAGGAGGAAGCTGTTCTCGACCAGCGGCGCGAGGAAGGTGGCGAGGTACCCGTATTCGCGGAACACCCACTCCGACGCCGCGAGCAGCGCCTCGGTGAGCTGCCGGTACCAGCCCAGGGCGTCCTGCAGGGGCTGAAACGGCGTCAGCCGCGAGACGAGGAACGCCGCCGCAATCGCGACGCCCACCCACACGGCGCCCGGACCAACCTCGAAGGGATTCCTGGGCTTGTCCCGTTCTTCGTGGCGCTCCCGGCTCACCGAACCAACCGTTCCAGCACGGGCACCCGTTCGATCAGCGTCTCGACCTCAGGCGTCTTCAGGCGCGCGGCCGTCCAGAAGAACACAGCCGCCCCGATCGCCGCGCCGCCGCCGAGGGCCAGCGCCGCGTCGGTGAAGCGCTCGGTGTGCGAGAGCCCCGCGGCTCGCAGCGCCAGCAGGTACAACCCCACGACCTCCGCCATCAAGACCGACGCGGCCACCGTACGCAATCCAGAATACACGAGCCGCCCCAGGTCGAGCCCGCCCTCCAACCGCCGGTGCAGCGCCCGGAAGAGCAGCGCGAACTCGACCGTGGTCGCGAGGGTGACGGCGAGCGCGAGACCCCGCACCTCGAAAGGCCCCACGAACAGCAGCGCGAACAGCAGGTTGAGCGCCATCGACACCACGGCATAGGTTACCGGCGTGCGCGTGTCGGCGAGCGCGTAGAATCCGCGACTCAGGATCTCGATGCCGGCGTGCGCGAAGAGGCCTGCCGAGTAGAACACCAGAGCCGCCGTCACGACGTCGGTCGACCCGGCGGTGAACGCTCCGCGCTCGAACAGGAACGCGACGGCCGGCCGTGCGAGCAGCATGAGCCCCACGCTCGAAGGGATGGTGAGGAACAGGATGAGGCGGAGGGCCTGGGTGAGGGTGGCGCGCATCTCGCGCTCGTCCCGAGCCGCTTGCTCGGCGAGCGTCGGGAAGACCGCCGTCGAGATCGCCATGCCGAACAGCCCCAGCGGCGTCATCATGACCAGCCACGCGAAGTTCACCGCGGAGATCGCCTCGTCGCTGACCACCGAGGCGAAGAACGTCGTGATCACGAAGTTGAAGTGGTAGGCGGCGAGTCCGACGACCCGCGGCGCCATGAGCCGCCCGACCTCCCGCACCGCCGCGTCGCGCCAGTCGGCCACGAATCGATACCGGAGCCCGACCGCTCGCAACGCCGGCGTCTGGACCGCCAGGTGCAGCGCCGCGCCCGCTACGACCGCCCAGGCGAGCGTCCGCACGTCGTCCGACACGAGGGCGCCGACGATGATGGCGAGGTTGTAGACCATCGGGGCGACGGCGGGCCAGAGGAAGTGCTGCCGCGCGTTCAGCACCCCCATCGCCATCCCGCTCACCGAGAACAGCACCGGCGAGATCATCATGATGCGCGTCAGGTCGACGGCGAGCGACGTGAGCTCACGAGAGCGGCCGACGTCGTCGCCGAGCCCGGGCGCCATCGCGGGCACGAGCCACGGCGCGAGGATCGCCCCGAGCGCAGCGAACGCCAGGGTCGCGAGGAAGACGAGCGTGATGACCGAGTTCGCCAGGCGCCAGGCGGCCCGTTCGTCTTCCTGGAACCGGCGGGCGAAGATGGGGATGAACGCGCTGGCCAGCGTCGCGCCGGCGATGAGCTGGAACGCCAGATCGGGGAGCCGGAAGGCGACCCAGTAAGCGCCCAGCTCCGGACTCGTGCCGAACTGGTGCGCGATGGCGACGCTGCGGACGAGCCCGAGCAGGCGGCTTCCCAAGAAGCCCGCCGCGACGATGAGCGACGCCGCAGCGAGACTCGTGCGCAGCGGGCGGGACGCCGGCGCAGTGGGCCGTTCGGCAGGAACCACGGACGGATCGGTCTCTTCCAGTCGCACCACGTCGCCCGCGCCCGCGTCGCCTGGACACAGCATGGGGCGTTCGCTACGATACCACACAGTCTCGTTCGAAGGAGAATCCAGCTTGGCTCACTCCCGATCCGCGCTGAAACGGTGGCGTCAGAACCTGCGCAGGCGCGCCCGCAACAAGGCCGTCCGGTCGGCGACGCGCACGTTCGTCAAGAAGGCAATCGCCGCTATCGAACAGGCGGCGCCGAACGTGATGGAGGCGCTGCGCGAGGCCCAGAGCGCGCTCGACCGCGCGGCGAAGAAGGGGGTCATCCACCCCAACGCCGCCGCCCGCCGCAAGTCGCGGCTCATGCGCCGCCTCCACGCGATGGAGGCGCGGCAAGCCGC
>DATLZC010000104.1:0-8317 GCA_035574215.1 Dehalococcoidia bacterium
GGAGAAGGACGACCCCCTCTATCGTCCGGACGAGCGTCCGCTCGACATCCGCTGGCGGTAGGCGGCGCGCGGGAACCCGCGCCCGTCGTAAGCTAGAAGGGTCCACACGCCAGGGATGGAGGGGGCCATGACCGCCGCTACCCGAATCGAACGAGACTCCATGGGCCCGATGGAGGTGCCCGCCGACGCCTATTACGGCGCGTCCACCCAACGGGCGGTGCTGAACTTCCCGGTGAGCCGTCTCCGGTTCCAGCGCCGCTTCATCCGGGCGCTCGGCGCCATCAAGCGGGCCGCTGCGCTGGTCAACGCCGAGCTGGGCCTGCTCGACGGCCGCCTCGCCGACGCCATCGCACGCGCCGCCGCCGAAGTGGAGGAGGGACGCTTCGACGACCAGTTCGTCGTCGACATCTTCCAGACCGGGTCGGGGACCTCGACGAACATGAACGCCAACGAGGTCATCGCCAACCGCGCCGCCGAGCTCCTGGGCCACCCGCGGGGATCGAAGGCCGTGCACCCCAACGACCACGTGAACCGCGGCCAATCCTCGAACGACGTCATCCCCACGGCCATCCACGTCTCCTGCCTGCTCGCCATCCGCGAGGAGCTGGAGCCGGCCCTGGAGGAGCTGGCCGCGCGCCTCGAGGAGAAATCGCGGGCCTTCTGGGATGTCATCAAGACCGGCCGCACCCACCTGCAAGACGCGACTCCCATCCGGCTGGGTCAGGAGTTTCTCGGCTACGCGGGACAGGCCCGGTACGGGCTCCGCCGGCTCGCCCACGCGAAGGAGGAGCTGGCCGAGGTCGCCCTCGGCGGCACGGCTGTCGGCACCGGCGTAAACACGCACCCCGAGTTCGCCCGTCGCGTGTGCGAACGCCTGTCCGCGGACCTGGGAATTGCGGTGCGCGAGACGGCCAATCACTTCCAGGCGCAGTCGACGCTGGACGCGGCCGTAGAGGCGTCGGGCGTGATCCGCACCGTCGCCGTGAGCCTGCTGAAGATCGCGAACGACATCCGCTGGCTCGCGTCGGGCCCGCGGGCCGGGCTCGGCGAGCTCTCGATTCCCGAGGTGCAGCCCGGCTCCTCCATCATGCCGGGCAAGGTCAATCCCGTGATTCCGGAGTCGCTCATCCAGGCGTGCGCGTACGTCATCGGCAACGACACGGCGGTCGTGCAGTCGGGCCAGTGGGGCTTTTTCGAGCTGAACACGATGATGCCCCTCTGCGGGTACAGCCTCCTGCAGTCCATCGAAGTGCTGGGCGCGGCGGCCCGAAACTTCGCCCGGCAGTGCGTGGCGGGCGTCGAAGCGACAGCCCGCGGCCCCGAGCTCGTCGAGCGCGGGCTGGCCATCGCTACGGGCCTCGCGCCGGTCATCGGCTACGACGCCGCCGCCGAGATCGCGAAGGAGGCTGCGCGCACCGGCCGCACCATCCGCGAGGTCGCGCTCAAGCGCTCCGGTCTGACGCCAGAGCAGATCGACCGCGCCCTCGACCCCGTCGCGATGACGGAACCGGGCATCTGAACCCAGATGGGAGGAGCCGCCATGAACACCCGTATCACCGTAACCCGCCTGAATCACGCGGTGCTGTACGTGCGCGATCTCGAGCGGTCGGTCGCGTTCTACGAAACGGTCTTCGGGTTCGAGGAGGTCGCGCGGCGGCCGCCGATGGCGTTTCTGCGGGCGTCCGGGTCCGCGAACCATCACGACCTCGGCCTGCTCGCGCTCGGGCCGCAGGCGCGGCCGCCGGCGCCCGGCAGCACCGGACTCTACCACCTGGCGTGGGAGGTGCCCACCATCGAAGACCTCGCCAGCGCCGCGTCGGTGCTCGCGGAGCTCGGGGCGCTGGTGGGCGCGAGCGATCACGGCGCCACGAAGTCGCTCTACGGGCGCGACCCCGACGGAAACGAGTTCGAGGTCATGTGGATGGTCCCCCGCGACCAGTGGGGCGAGTACGAACATGACGCCATCGTCGCGCCGCTGGACCTGCCGGCGGAGCTGGAGCGCTACGGGAGCCGGCAGGCGCGGCCTTCGTAAGCGCTCTTCACCGCTGGCGCGCGTGCACTATACTAGTGGCCATTCGAGGCCCGGCCGCGAACGTGGCCGCGACGCCGGAGGGCGAGTGAATGAGCGACGTCGATGGTGACCGGCCCGGGCCCCTCGCCGGGGTCCGCGTGCTGGAGTTCTCGGAGATCATCGCTGCGCCGTTCTGCGGGATGCTGCTCGCGGACATGGGCGCCGACGTCATCAAAGTCGAGCCGCCGGGTGGGGAGCCGTGGCGCGGCGCGCAGCCACTGGGCTTGCGGGAGAGCCGATGGTTCATCTCGCTGAACCGCGGCAAGCGCGGCGTCACCCTCGACCTCCAGCAGCCCGAAGGCCGCGAGATCGCGTGGAAGCTGGCCGACCGCGCGGACGTGGTCATCGTGAACTACCGCCCGGACGTATCCGAGAAGCTCGGCATCGACGAACCCACGTTGCGCGCGCGGAACCCCCGCCTCATCTACTGCGACAACACCGCCTTCGGGCGGCGCGGGCCGTGGTCGCATCGCCCCGGGTACGACATCATCGCCCAGGCGGTAACCGGCCTCATGACGCTGGAGGGGAAGAGCCAGAACGGGGTCCCGCAGGTGAACGCGCTGCCCGCGGCCGACTACTCGACCGGGCTGGCGATGGCCTGGGGCATCTGCGCCGCCCTCTACGTCCGGGAGCGCACGGGGGTAGGCCAGCGCATCGACACGACCCTGCTGGGAAGCGCCCTCGCGGTGCAGACGAGCCGGTTTCTGTCCGTCGAGGCCGTCGACAGCGAGCCGCGGGCGAAGGCGCTCGCGGAGCTCGGCCGCCTCCGGGCGGAGGGCGCCGGGTACGAAGCCCAGCTCGAGGTCATCAGGAACGTGCGGCCGGTCATCGGCAACATCTACTACCGGTGCTATCAGACGGCCGACGGCTTCATCGCCGTGGGCGCCCTCAGCACGCCGCTCCGCCGCAAGGTCCTCGACGTGCTCGGCATGGAAGACCGCCGCCTCGGGAAGCCGCCTCCCGATCCGTCGGACCCCGAGGAGGTCCGCTACGGCGAAGCGCTGGTCAGGCAGGCCGAAGCTGTCGTGCGGGAACGGACGACGGCCGAGTGGCTCGAGCGGTTCGACCGCGCCGGCGTGCCCGCGGGCCCCGTCATGTTCACCGAAGAGCTGCTCGAGGACCCGCAGGTCCTGGCGAACGACCTCGTCGCCTGCGTCGAGCATCCACTGCTGGGACCCGTACGCATGGTCGGCGCCCCCATTCAGATGACCGAGACGCCCCTCAGGGTTCGCGGATGCTCGCCGCTCCTCGGCCAGCACAACGAGGAGGTGCTGGCCGAGCTGGGGTACTCGCCCGAGGAGATCGACGCCCTTCGCGCGCGAGGCGTCATCAACGGGGCCATCGAAGACGGCGACGGGATCGCGTGAGGACGTTCAGGCGAGCTCCTGCGGCGCACGGATACGTGGCCAGGGCCGCCCTGGACGCGCCTTCTCCGCGTAGATGATGGCGGCGATGCGACTGACCGTCTGGTCGAGCTTCCCCTCTTCGTTCACGACGGCGTAATCGAATCCCGCGAGGCTGCCGATCTCGCGCGCGGCCTCCTGGAGGCGCCGCTGGATGTCTTCCTCCGTGTCGCCGCCGCGCGCCCGGATCCGCTGCTCGAGCTCCGTCATCGTGCCGGGCAGGATGAAGATGACGACGGCTTCGGGGATGAGCCGCTTGATGGTGGCGGCGCCCTGCGGGTCGACCCGCAGGAGCACATCTTTGCCCTCGGCGAGCGCGCGCTCGACCTGGTCGCGCGGCACGCCCTTCTTCTGGCCGTAGACCTCGGCGTGCTCGAGGAAGCCGCCCTCGGCCAGCTTGCGGTCGAACTCCTCGTCGCTCAGGAAGATGTAGTCGACGCCGTCGCGCTCGCCGGGCCGCGGCGGGCGATTCGTCGCGGTCACCACCACGTGGAGCGGGAGATCCAGGGCCCTCAGCCGCTCCACGAGCGAGCGCTTCCGCAGCTCCGAGTTTGTGAGCCGGGCGACGACGGTATCCTTACCGACGCCCGAAGGGCCGGTGATGACGATGACCAGCGGCGGCGGAGCACCTTCTGTCAAGCGAACGCTACGCTTCCTCTTCTTCCGCCGCTCCCCGGTCGCGAGAGTGGCGCAAGCGCCTGTCGATGGTGCCGGGCGTGACCGCCGCCAGCACGACGCTCCCGTTGTCCATGAAGACGATGGCCTTCGTCTTGCGGCCTCCCGTCATGTCGACCGCCATGTTCCGGTTCTTCGCTTCCTGCACGAGCCGTCGGACGGGACCCGACCCCGGCGTCGCGATGGAGACGATTTTGTTCGCGCTCACGTAGTTTCCGTGTCCCACGTGCACGAGCTCGGTCGCCATGACGCGATGCCCTCCCTGCGCGTCGTTCGGACCGTTCTTCGTTCTCCCACCGTGGATCAGTATACGCCAGCGCGCAAACGATCCATGTCGTCCCAGAAGCCCGGGTACGACACGGCGACGCTGTCCGCGCCCTCGACGACCGTCTCGCCTTCGGCCAGAAGCCCCGCGATGGCGAACGCCATCGCGAGGCGGTGGTCGCCGTGGCTCTCCACCACAGCGCCCCGAAGCGCGCCCGTGCCCTCGATGACGAAGCCGTCGGGCCGTTCCTCGATCCGGGCCCCCATCGCCCGCAACCCGGTGGCGAGCGCCGAGATGCGGTCCGACTCCTTGACGCGCAACTCATGGGCGTCCCGCACCTCGGTCCGGCCTTCGGCGAACACCGCCGCCACCGCGAGCGCGGGAATTTCGTCCTGGAGGCGGGGAATGAGATCGCCTCCGAACGTCGCCCCCCTCAAACGCGAAGCGCGCACCACGATGTCCGCCACCGGCTCGCCGCCCGCGAGGCGTTCTTCGCGCACCTCGACCGTCGCCCCCATCGTCTCCAGCGCCTCGATGATGCCTGCGCGCGTCGGGTTGACCCCCACGCCGGGCAGCGTCACCTCGCTCCCCGGGGCGCAGGCCGCCGCCACCATCCAGAACGCCGCCGCCGAGAGATCGCCGGGCACGGTGAGATCGAGAGGCGCGAGCCCACCGGTGATCCCCGACACGCTGATGACGTTCCCCTCGCGCCGCACGTCGGCCCCCATGCTGGCGAGCAGGCGCTCTGTGTGGTCACGGGAGGGCGCCGGCTCTTCGACCACGGTCAGGCCCTCCGCGTAGAGGCCCGCGAGCAGGACGGCCGACTTCACCTGAGCCGACGCCACCGGCAGGCAGTGCCGGATGGGCCGGAGGGCGCCGCCCAGGATCACCAGCGGCGCCAGCCCTCCTTCGCGCGTCAGCACCGTGGCTCCCATCGCGCGGAGCGGCGTGGCCACGCGCTCCATGGGCCGCGACCGGAGCGACGCGTCGCCGGTCAGGACCGAGAGGAACGGCTGTCCCGCCAGCACGCCGGCGAGCACCCGCATCGTCGTGCCGGAGTTCCCGCAATCGAGGACGTCGGCGGGCTCGCGAAGCCCTCCGAGGCCCACGCCCTCGACGGTGAGGACATCGCCGTCGAGGTTCCACTGGACGCCGAGCGCGCTCAGGCACCCGAGCGTGGCCTCGGTGTCGGCGCTCGAGAGGAAGCCGCGCGCCACGGTCCGGCCTTCCCCCAGCGCTCCGAGGATGGCCGCGCGATGGGAGATGGACTTGTCGCCGGGGACGCGGATCACCCCGCGAATCGAGGGCGCCGGTCGCACCGTCATCCGCACGGTCAGCGCCTCTCCCCCGGGCGTCCGGGCTCGTCAAAGATGCGGTTCACTTCCTTCATGCGCCGGACCACCGCCGCGCCCACGAGGAGCGACGCGAGCGTCTCGCCGGTGGAAGGAACTTCGGGCGCGGGCTCCTTGCGCAGCCCGAACGGATTCGCCAGAAAGCGCTCGCGTTCGAGCCGGGCGCGGCTCAGCCGTTCGAAGAGCTCTTCGCTCTGCCCTTCCGCGATGAGCTTCCGGAACTCCGTGAGCATCGCCACATAGCGATCGAGCCAGTGGACGACGTTGCCGCCGTTGGTGAGGAAGATGTCGTGAGCCATCTCGGGCTCACCGGACGCGAGGCGCGTGGTGTCGAGAAAGCCGCCCGCGGCGAGCTGCGCGAGCTCCGGCCACGCCTGGCTCTGCTGCGCGACGGTGAAGAGCGCCACGGAGGTGAGCAGCGGCAGATGGCTCACCGCCGCGACGTAGCTGTCGTGCTCCTCGGGGTCCATGAACACGGGCTTCGCTCCCAGCGCCTCCACGAGCGCCCTCGCGATGGCGATGCTGCGCTCGCTGGCGTCCGGCCCCGGCGTCAGGACGAACGGCCGGTCGCGGAACAGCGCGGCGTCGGCCGCCGCGAGGCCCGATTCCGTCTTGCCCGCCATCGGGTGGCCGCCCACGAACTCGACGTGCGGAGGAAGCAGCTCGCTGGCCCAGCGCACGACCTGCGCCTTCGTGCTGCAGGTGTCGATGACGACGGCGCCCTCGCGCAGGTCGGGCGCGATCTCGCGGAACAGCTCGCGCGCGGCCAGCACCGGCGTCGCGATCACCACGACCGCGGCGTCCCGGACGGCGGCGGCGGCGCTACCCGCGTACCGGTCGATGGCGCCGGCCTTCTGCGCCCGGGGGCCGACGCCCCACTCGCGGTCGAAGCCCCAGATTTCGAGGTTCTCGAATTTGCCGGCCTTGAGGCCGAGGCCGACGGACCCGCCAATGAGTCCGAGGCCGAGAATGCTGAGTTTCTCCATCACGCACCTGTCAGTTCAGCTCGTCGGCCCGCTGCAACAGAGCGAGCCGCGGGTCCGGCGCCGCGGACTCTTGCTCACGGATGAGCCGCACGACCTCCGGGCCGCAGCCCGCCTCCCGCGCGCGCTCGGCGCCGATCTCGGGATGGCGCAGCAGGCGATCGAGCGCCCCTCCCGGACGGGCGATGCGCCGCTCCAGGCCCGGCGCCACGTTCTGCAGCGCCACGTGCGCGACCCGCGTCCAGACGCTCTGTCGCCCTTTCCCGCAGTCGTGCAGGAGCGCGGCGACCTGCAGATCGCGGTCGTCCGCAGCGTCCTCCCTCAGCATACGCCAAACGTCGAGCCCATGGCGCTGGTCGCGCGGATCCATCGAGCGGAAGAGAGCCCATGCGCGGTCGCCCAGCAGCGCCCGCGCCTCGGCGAGCTCAGCGGGGTCCAGCCGCACGCGCAGCGCGCCGAAGAACTGGCCCGCGCGATATCGCGCCCGGCGCAGCATCTCACACGATGTCTCCGACGCCGATGAGCCGCGCCAGCCACTCGATGGACGGCCCCATGATGTCGGCGAGCGGGTTGACGTTCAGGAAGAACGGCAGGACGAGGAGCGTGAAAAGCACGCCCATCCCGTAGCGGTACAGCCAGTTCACGAGATCGTTCCAGGCCGGCGGAGCGACGCCGCGAAGGACGTTGAAGCCGTCCAGGGGCGGGACGGGCAGGAGGTTGAACACCGCCAGCACCAGGTTCACACCGATCAGGTTCGCGAGGAAGTACCCGGCGAAATCCGACGCCTCCCAGCCGATGGTCCCGCCGGGGTCGTGGAAGGCAGGGAACCGGAGGTCGACCAAACCGAGTCGAAACGGCAGGCCTGCCAGCGCCGCCACGACGATGTTCGAGAGCGGCCCCATGAGCGCCGTCAGCGTCATCCCGGTCCGGCCGTTCCGCATGGCGTACGGGTTCACCTGCACCGGCTTGCCCCAGCCGAAGCCCACCAGGAAGAGCATCAGCGTGCCCGCGGGGTCGAGATGCCGCGCGGGGTTGAGGGAGATGCGCCCCTGACGTCGCGGCGTCGGGTCGCCCAGCGAGTCCGCCGTGATGGCGTGGCTGAACTCGTGGAACGAGATGCCCACCACGAGGGAGACGACGAGAGAGCCGACGACGGTCAGGAACAGGAGCGGGCTGGCGTCGAGCAGGTCGAGGTACCGGAAGATCAACGAGACGAATCCACTGGATGCGCAGCTTCGACGGCAGTATAGCAGCCGGGAAACGATGTCGACGGCGGGGCGCGTCGCTCCGCCGGGCGCAAGCGGGACGAACCCGTTGACCGCGGCGCGCGGGAGCGCTAGAGTCTGCTCGATCGTCCTTCGGGACGAGGAACAACCGCATATCGAAGGCGCAGGGGTGCCTCCGCCCGCTGACCGCGGGCTCCGGCGACGCCGGAGCAGGGGGTAAATGCGAAGCCGGTCAAAGTCCGGCGCTGTCCCGCAACTGTAGTCCTTCCCTCCGGGGAAGGAGAGCCAGGCCGCCAGCCCCTGCGAGCTGTCTCGGTCGTTCGCCTTCGAGGAAAGGCCCGG
>DATLZC010000105.1:0-8654 GCA_035574215.1 Dehalococcoidia bacterium
GACCCGCGTCGTCGAGGGCCACGACGGCGTGCATTACCGCCAGTACCGCGTCGAGTACGAGAACGGCGTCGAGGTGTCGCGGGAGCTGGTGGCGGACTGGTACGACCCCGAGCCGCAGAATACGGTGATCTACTACGCGCCGCGTCCCGCTGCGCCGGCGCTTCCCGAGGCTGCAGCGGGAGGGCTCGGGGGCCCGCCGCCTGACGGCGCCCGCGTTGTGCGGACGCTGCGCGTGTACGCCACCTGGTACAACGCCGCTTCGGCGGGGCGGTCGCCTTCGGACCCGTTGTATGGCATCACCGCGACCGGCGTGCGCGTCACGTACGGGGTCATCGCGGTGGACCCGAACGTGATCCCGCTCGGCACGAAGATGTACGTCCCCGGGTACGGATACGGGGTCGCGGCGGACACCGGCGGCGCCGTCGTCGGCCACGTGATAGACTTGGGCTACCCGGACGGAGTCACGCCGGGATTCACGCCAGGCTGGGTTGACATCTACATCCTCGCAGACTGACGCCGTCGGCCCCGGCCACGAGGGGAAGTCCCCGCCACTACCTGCGTCGCTTCCGCGGCCGCGCAAGCGTCTGGGCCAGCACTTCCTCACCGACAGGAACATCCTTCGGCGCATCGTCGACGCGACGGGCATCGGCGCGGACTCCACTGTCCTCGAGGTCGGCGCCGGGAGAGGGGATCTCACGGCCGAGCTGGCGCGCCGCGCGGGGATCGTCGTGGCGGTCGAGCTCGACGATGCGCTGGTCGAGCTATTGCGTCGCCGGTTCGAGGGCAGCAACGTGCGGGTAGTGCACGCCGACGTGCTCGCACGTTCCCCCGCCGAGCTCCTGAGCGCAGGGGGCGCGGCCCCGCCGTACGTCGTCGTCGGCAACCTTCCCTTCAACATCGCCTCGGCGGTCATCCGGCACTTTCTGGAAGGCGATGTGCGCCCAGAACGGCTCGTGGTGACCGTCCAGCGCGAGGTGGCCGAGAACATGACGGCGGGGCCGGGCGCCATGACGCTGCTCAGCGTCGCCGTGCAGGCGTACGGCCGGCCGCGGCGGCTGTTTACCATCCCGCCTGGGGCGTTCCATCCCAGGCCCAAGGTGTACTCCACGGTGGTGCGCATCGATGTCGATCCCGAGCCGCGGGTAGGGCTGCCCCGCGATTACATGACGGAGTTCTTCCATGTGGCGCGGGCGGGGTTCGCGGCGCCACGCAAGCGTGTCCGGAATTCGCTCGCGCTCGGCCTCGGTGTGTCGCCGGCCGAAGCCGAGGCGCTCCTGCGGACGGCGGGCGTCGATCCGTCCCGCCGGCCGGGAGACCTGGCGTTGGAGGAATGGGCGGCCCTGACCAGGGCGTGGCTGGAGCGGCAGCCGTGAGGCTACGGGCGCCGGCGAAGATCAACTGGAGCCTCGAGGTGTTGGGACGCCGTCCCGACGGCTACCACGAGGTGCGGACGGTGCTCCAGACCATCGACCTGTGCGACATCGTGACGCTGGAATCGGCGCCCCGCCTGGAACTGCTCGTAGAGGGCGCAGCCGGGACCCTGGCCGGCGAGGACCCGAAGGCGAATCTCGCGTGGCGCGCGGCGGAGCGCCTGCTCCAACGCACAGGGGCGTCGGCGGGCGCCCGCATCGGTATCGACAAGCGCATCCCGGTCGCGGGCGGGCTGGGCGGCGGGAGCAGCGACGCAGCCGCGGTGCTGCGCGGGGCTAATCACCTGTGGGGCCTGCGACAGCCGCTCGACGCGCTTCTGGAGGTCGCCACCACGGTGGGGTCGGATGTGCCGTTCTTTCTCCTCGGCGGCGCCGCCCTCGCGTCGGGCCGGGGCGACGTCCTCCAGCCTCTGGGCGATGGCCCGGAATGCACGCTCCTGATCGCTTGGCCGGCGGCGCCCGCGCCGGCGGACAAGACCGCGCGGATGTACGCGGCGCTGCGGCCCGAGCTGTACACGGATGGAACCGCGACGCTACGGGTCGCGCGGCTGGTGGAAGCCGGGGAACCGCCGCCCGACGATGCCATCGTCAACGTGTTCGAGCGCGTTCTGGACGAAGCGCTTCCCGAGACCGGGCGGGTCATGCGTCTCCTCGCGGAAGCGGGGGTGCGGCCGCATCTGTGCGGAGCGGGACCGTCGATCTTCGCGTCGGTCGACGGCGCCGACTTGGAGCGAGCGCGGCGGGTTCTTGAGCGCGAGGGCTGGCGCTGGGTGGTGGCGAGCACGCTAGGCGCCGCCGCCGCGACCGCTATCGAGGCGCCCTGACATGCGAGAGGTGTTCGCCGGCCTGGTCGTCGGGTACGGCCTTGCGGTGGCGCTGTCGCCCCTGGCGGCGCTGTGGCTGTTGCGCGCGGCACGGACGAACGCCGCCATCCGCCGTGCCGTGCCCGAGCGCACGAATCCGCTGGCGCTGACGATGGTGGTGCATTTCTTCGGGCTGTATCTGCTGACGGCGCTGGGCATCGTGCTCGGTCTGGCGTTGCGGGGCATCGAAGACCGCCGGCCGGAGGGCGGGCTCGGGAGCCCCAACGTCACGTACACAGCGCTGGTCCTCGGCCTCGCAGCGGCGGCGGCCTTGCCCATCGCGCTGTTGGGCCCGAGGTGGCGAGCGGCCGCGCTCGCGGGCGCCGCGGTGGGCGCGGGAGTGTTCGGCTGGCTCGTGCCGTGGGTCGCGGAGCTGGCCTGACGCGGCTCCATGGCGAGAGAGGGGCGGGACGCTATACTGCCTCCCGATGCCCACCATCATCGATATGCACCTTCACACGACCCGGGGCGCCTCGGACAGCAATCTGGACCCCGAGGTCCTGGCGCAGGAAGCCCAACGGCGCGGGCTCACAGCCGTCAACATCACCGAGCACGACCGGCTCTGGGACCGCCACAGCCTCGACGCCTTTCGCGAACGCCACCCGCAGCTCTTCATCAACAACGGGATGGAGGTGTCCACCGACCTCGGGCACATGATCGTGGTGGGGCTTCCGGCGTACCGCGCGGGCATTCATCAGGCGCGCGAGCTGCGGCGGGCGCTCGACGAAGTCGGCGGGTTCATGGCGGTGGCGCATCCCTTCCGGCACTTCTTCGACCCCGTGTACTTCCGGCGGCAGGGCAAGGAGCCGTTTACCATGACGCCCGAGGAGGCCGCCGAGCGGATGGCGGTGTTCAAGCTGGTCGATGGCATCGAGGTGCTGAACGGCGCGAATACCCCTCGCGAGAACCTCTTCGCCCTGAAGGTGGCCCAGTACCTGGGGAAGACGATGACGGCGGGAAGCGACGCGCATTCGCACCAGGGCATCGGCATCTATGCCCTCGTGTTCGAGAAGGCGATCCGGAGCGAGCGGGAGCTTCTCGAGGAGTTGCACGCCGGGAGATGCGTGCCGCACCTGGGGCTGCTGGAAGGCCGGTTGCGGCCATTCACCGAGCACAGCTTCGAAGGCGTGAGCGTTCCCAACACGTAGTGCGCGCTCGACAGAAGAAGCGACTGGTCCTGCCGCGCCCGCTGATAGAATCCAATCGAACGACGGCGCCCGCGCCCAAGGAGAGACGACGTCCCTTATGCCCGTGTACGTAGCGCTCGACCTCGAAACCACGGGGCTCGACCCCGAGCATGACGAGATCATCGAGGTCGGCGCTGTGCGCTTCACCGAAGAGGGCGTGCTGGACACGTATCAGACGTTCGTGAATCCCCGCCGTCCCCTGAGCGCCCGCATTCAGCGGCTCACCGGCATCCGGCCCGCCGACCTGGAGCGGGCGCCTTCGTTCGGCGCCGTCGCCCGGGAGATCGAGGCGTTCATCGGGGAAGAGCCGGTCGTCGGGCAGAACGTGCGGTTCGATCTGGACTTCCTCGCGCGCCGGGGCGTTATCGTCAGAGGTCCTGCGTACGACACGCGGGACCTGGCGGCGCTGCTCCTGCCTCACCTGCGGCGGCACAATCTGCGGACGATCGTCGAAGAGCTGCTCATCGACTTCCCGGTACAGCACCGGGCGCTCGAGGACGCGAAGGCGGCCCAGAAGGCGTTTCTCCTGCTGCGAGAACGCCTGCTGGAGGTCGAGCCGGAGCTCCTGGCCGAGGCGGCGCGGCTCAGCGCATCGTCGGACTGGGGCCTACGCGTCCTCTTTCACGAACTCAGGGACAACGGGAACGGCCGGCCGTCGGCGGCCCCGCGTCTCGCGGCGCCGAGCGTCGCGCCACCCAAGCCGGCCGCATCGGAGCTGGAGCCGAAGCCGAATCCCAGGCCGGTCACCGCGCAGGAGGTCCGCGAGCTCCTCGAGACGCGCGCTGCCCGGGTCATGGAGGGGTTCGAACGCCGCGAGGAGCAGCTCGCGATGGCCGAGGCCGTCCGCCGGGCGCTCACGGACGGCGAGCGGCTGGTGGTGGAAGCGGGCACCGGGGTCGGCAAATCCCTCGCGTATCTGGCGCCCGCGGCGCTGCACGCGGTGCGCAACGGCGCGCGGGTGGTGATCTCGACGAACACCATCAATCTCCAGGAACAGCTCGTCTCGAACGACATCCCGCTGGTGCGGCGGCTTCTCGAGGACGCCGGCGTCCGCGGTCTCCGGGCGACGCAGCTCAAGGGCCGGCGGAACTACCTCTGTCTGCTCCGTTGGACAGCGGCGAGCGCGCCCACGCGCCAGCAGCCGCTCAGCGCCGACGAGGCGCGCGTCCTGGTCAAGATCGCCTTCTGGCTTCCCAAGACGGAGACGGGCGACGTCGCCGAGCTGGCGCTGACGCAGGGCGAGGACCAGATCTGGAACCGGCTCAGCGCGCAGGAGGCGTCGTGCTCGTCCTCGAACTGTCCCTTCGTCCGGGACGGCTCGTGCTTCCTCGTGCGCGCTCGCAAGCGGGCCGAAGCTGCCCATCTCGTCGTCGTCAACCACGCGCTCCTGCTGTCGGACCTTCGCACGGACGGCGCGCTGATTCCGCCATACAACCACGTCATCATCGACGAAGCCCATCACCTGGAGTCGGAGGCGACGCGCCAGTTCGGGTTCGAGGCGTCGGAACAGCGGCTGCTCGACCTCCTCGACGCTGTCCACGTGCGCGTCGGGCGCGACCGCGACGGCGGGCTCGTGGGGGCATGCCGGGCCCTGACCCGTGGCCCGCTCTTCGGGGCCGGACTCTCGGCCGCGCTCGGCCCGCTGGCTGACGCGACAGGCCGGGCGCGGGAACGGCTGGCGCGCTTCTTCGCTGCGCTGCCGCCCTTCATGCGCGAGCACATCGCCGGCGAAAGCGACTACGACGAGACGTTACTCATCACGAGGGCCATCAGGGTGCAGCCCGCGTGGGCCGACCTCGAGGCTCTGTGGGAGGACGCGAGCGCCGCCCTCGGCGACGTCGTCTCGCATCTGGAGCGGCTCGCGCTGGCGCTCGAGGACATGAAGGCGAGCGGCGAGGCGGACGCGGTGACGCTGGACGCCCTCCTCACGCAGGCGAGCGAGGCGCTTTTGGAGGCGGAAGCGCTCAGAACGGGCGTCGATGACATCATCTTGCGGGAGAATCACGATCTCGTGTGCTGGCTCTCAGTGTCGCGCCGCACGGGCGCCGTGAGCGTCGCGAGCGCGCCCATGCGGGTGTCGGACATCCTGCGAGAGCGCCTGTTCGAGGCGAAAGAGAGCGTGGTGCTGACCAGCGCGACCCTCAGCTCCGACGGCCACTTCCAGTACCTCAACGATCGTCTCGGCCTCGAAAGCCCGCGCGAGCTGCTCCTGGGCTCGCCGTTCGACTACGAGCGCTCGACCCTGGTGCTGGTGCCGCGAGACCTTCCGCAGCCGGGCGATCACGGGTACCAGCGGGCCGTCGAAGAAGCGCTCATCGATTTGTGCCGGGCGAGTGAGGGGCGCGCGTTGGCCCTGTTCACGTCGTACGCGGCGCTGCGGGCCACGTACGGGGCCATCCGCGGCCCGCTGGAAGAGGACGGCATTCTCGTGCTGGCCCACGGCATCGACGGGTCGCCGGGGCAACTCATCGAGCAGCTCCGCGACCACCCGCGAACGGTGGTGCTCGGCACCTCCAGCTTCTGGGAAGGCGTGGATGTGGTCGGGGAGGCGCTGTCGCTGCTCGTCATCGCGCGCTTGCCCTTCTCCGTGCCCACCGACCCGATCTTTCAGGCTCGGTCCACGCAGTACGACGATCCGTTCAACGAGTACGCGGTTCCGCAGGCGGTGTTGCGGTTCAAGCAAGGGTTCGGCCGCCTCATCCGCCGCAAGACCGACCGAGGGGTGATGGTGGTGCTGGACCAGCGGGCGCTCGGCAAGCGGTACGGCGCGACGTTCCTCAATTCGCTGCCGGCGTGCCGGGTGCGAGAGGTCTCGGTCCGAGAGCTCGCGGGCGCGACGCGCTCATGGCTCGCGCAGACGTGACGCTCGGGCCGCTGGACGCGCCGTCGGCGGACGCGCTCGCAGCCTGGACGCCCGGCGTAGCGGCGGCCGCGGGGTTGCGCTCTCTCGGTTCGGCGGAGGCCGTGCGCGGGCTCGTGGCGGCGAGCGCGTATCGCGTCTGGCGCATCGACGTCAGCGGCGAAGAATCTCCTGCGGGGCTCATCATGGCTCGCGGCCCCGAGGGCGGCGAAGCGCGCATCGTCTTCGTAGCGCTGCGTCCCGACCTCTGTCGGCGCGGGCTAGGACACGGCGCGGCCCTGGAGGCCGAGCGCCGCCTCGTGGCCGCCGGAGCGCGCCGCGTGCTCGCGGCGGTGTCGGCGCGGCACGGACTGTCGGTGTATTTCTGGCTGCGCCTCGGCTACCGGCCGCTCCTGTCGTCGGCATGGCCGCCTTGCGAGCACCCTGACGTCGGCTGGATGGCGCGAGACGTCGCCTAACGCCGGCGGCCCAGGAACAGCCGGACGGCGATGTGCGTGCCGAACAGGAAGAAGAAGAACAGCGCGATGACGTAGACCGCGAACGCCGCGGCGTCGGCGAGGACCGCCAGGGCGAAGTACATAACCACCATGCCCGCGGCGAACGCGAACGCCGTGGGCGCGGACCACCAGTTCCACGCCGGAAGCGATTCGGACGATGTCCGAACCCCGCGCTCTCGCACGGACGGGAGCGGCGGCCGGCCCTCGGCCGGACGCGCGCGGGCGCCGTCACGGCGTCGTCGCTGGCTCATCGGCGCTCCGTCGCTCTCCGAGAAGGTCGGGTGCGCACCCGGCGCACACGTACCACAGCCCTCAGCACCCTTGGTCCGAATACGGATTCGGAATCACGATGCCGCAATCGTGTCCGGTGCTTCCCTGGCGCGGAAAGTGAAAGCTTCGCCCGCACACGCTGCACGGGAGCAGGTCTCGTTGGTCAGCCGGCTCGCCGCAGACCTGGCACCGGGGCGCTGCGTTCACGATTCCCACTTCCGGTAGCGCCCTCCTGAGATACGTCGAGCGATGGAAGCAGGCCGGGACGGGGGCGCTGCGTTCACGATTCCCACTTTCGGTAGCGCCGCCGGACAGCCCGAGGGCGCCTCGCGCGGAGCGGGCGGTGCGGCGGCGGGTCGGCCGCCGAGCCGCCTCGCGCAGCGGCGAGACAGTTGGCGCATCCGAACTCGAGGGCCAGGTACTGCTCGTTGATCCACACGTCACCGCAGTCTTTGCCCGGACGGTCGTTCCGCTGGTTGAGGTGATAGCGCCCGCCGCAGCCGTTGCAGATGGACGAGTTCGTCTCGTCGACGGGTTCGCCGCAGACGATGCAGAACGCGGATTCCACGGTCACGCTCCGGTGGCGGGGCCCGTGCGTTCGGTCAGACGTCGCCGGACGAAGCGCTCTTCGTCGGCGCGCGACGCGACGACGCCGTCGAGGCGAGCGTTGCGCAGGGCCCGCAGGGTGTCTCCGATCTCGGGGCCGCGCAAGCCCATGGCGGTCAGGGCATCGCCATCGAGCTCGGGCCGGATGTGCCGCCAGTCGTCAAGGTAGCGAACGCACCTTCGCCGCGCAATTTCGTCAGGGGTGACGAACGCGGCGGCCGCGACCGCCTCTGGCGGCGCCCCGTCGAGCATCGTGACGATGGCGCTGGGTGCGACGGACGCGCGCCGCAGCAGGGGTGCCTCCGCGATCTCGACGAGCGACCGCGCCGCGCACGCGATGCGAGGAGCCAACGCCAGCCGGTGCGCCGCCCGCTCCACCTGCGGCGGCTGGGCGGACGCGAGCAGGAGGCAGAAGCCGAACCCGTCGAGAGCCACGTTCCACTTCCGAGCCTGCGCGAACGCCCCGTCCGGGACCTCACGCGGCCACGAGAGGCCGCAACGCAACGCCGACAGCAGTCCCGCCTCGGCCGCTTCGGCCAGTGCGCGCTCCGGGCGCTCGTCTTCGAAGATGAGCGCGAATTCCCGGCGCAATCGCGCCGGCGAGATGCGCCTCAGGTACGCCGCGTCCCGGCGCACGAGGTCGAGGGTGTGCGGCTCGATGGCGAAGTCCAGCCGCGCCGCGTATCGGAACGCTCGCAGCGCGCGCGTGGCGTCGTCCCGGAACGAGGCGTCGTGCAGGACGCGGACGAGGCGCGCCTCGAGATCCGCTCGGCCTCCGAACGGATCGAGGAACTCCTCCGGCTGTGGCCACAGCCGGACGGCCATGGCGTGGATGGTGAAGTCCCGCCGTGCGAGGTCGTCGGCGATGCCGGCAGGCTCGACGACGGGCAGGGCGCCCGGATGGGGATAGCGTTCGCGGCGGGCGGTCACCACGTCCACAC
>DATLZC010000106.1:0-2392 GCA_035574215.1 Dehalococcoidia bacterium
GAGTTCTTGAAGGACTGGCTCGACCGCGAGCCGTCTCAAACGCCGCCTGACGAACGCTGACTCAGACCCGCGTCAGGTACTCCCCGGTTCTCGTGTCGACCTTGACCTTGTCCCCTGTGTTGACGAACAGCGGGACGTTGACGACGAGGCCTGTCTCCAGCTTCGCGGGTTTGGTGCCGCCCTGGGCCGTGTCCCCTTTCACCCACGGCTCCGTCTCGACGACCGTGAGCTCGACGGACGTCGGCAGCTCGACGCCGATGGGCTCGTCCTCGTACGTCACGACCTCGCAGAGGGCGTTTTCCGTCAGGTAGTTCGCGGCGTCGCCCACCTGCTGCCGGTTGAGGGCGATCTGGTCGTAGGTTTCGGTGTTCATGAAGTGCCAGAGCTCGCCGTCGTTGTACAGGTACTGCATCGGATGGCGTTCCACGCGCGCGCGTGTGAACTTTTCGCCCGCCTGGAAGGTCTTTTCCACCGTGTGGCCTGCCCGCACGTCGCGCAGCCTGAGCCGCACCTGAGCCGACCCCCGGCCCATCTTGATGTGCTGATAGTCGAGCACCTGGTAGACGACACCGTCGATCTCCAGCGTCAAGCCCTTTCTGAGTTCTCCGGTCGAGATCAATGGCTACTCCTCATGCTCGTGATTGCGGCGTCCTCACCGCCGAGGCAAGCCTAGCATATGAGCGGGGAGATCGGCTCGCTCAGGCAGGGACGAACTCGAGTTTGGGCGCCGTCGTCAGGACGCGCAGGCGGCCGCCTTCGATAACCGCCTGGTCCTCGATGCGCACGCCGCCCCAGCCCGGGATGTAGATGCCCGGCTCGATGGTCACCACCATGCCGTCCCGGAGCGCGTCCTTGGAGTTGCTCCCGAGGCGCGGCGCTTCGTGGATCTGGAGTCCGACCCCGTGCCCGAGCCCGTGCCCGAAGCGGTCGCCGTACCCTGCTTCGCTGATGACCCGCAGGGCGATGTTGTGCGCCTCTTCGCCCGTCATGCCTGCGGTGATGAGCTCCTCGGCCGTGAGCTGCGCGGTGAGCACGATGTCGTACACCCGCTTGAACTGGTCGTCCGGCTCGCCCAGCACGATGGTTCGGGTCAGGTCGGACATGTACCCGCCCAGGTTCACGCCCATGTCGATGACGATGCCTTCCCCTTCGCGGATCGCGTGGTCCCGTGGGTAGGCGTGGGGCAGCGCTCCCCAGGGCCCCGCGGCCACGATGGTGTCGAAGGAGAGCCCGTCGCCTCCGTGCTCGCGGATGTACTTCTCGATCTCCCAGGCCACCCGCTTCTCGGTCCAGCCCGGTTCGATGCGCCTGGCGACGTCGACGAACGCTTCGTCGCCGAGGAGCACCGCGCGCCGGAGCGCGTCGATCTCCTCGGGTTCCTTGATCGCCCGGAGCGCTTCGACGAGGTCCGTCGTCGGTACGAGCCGGGGCCGCTCGCCCGACGGAAGCGACTGGACGCACTTCCGCAGCAGACGGTGGGTGTGATAGCTCACGTCGGCGGCTTCGAAGGCCACGTCGATCGCGCCGAGCGGCCGCAGAAGTTCGGTCATCCACTTCTCGAAGCCACCGACGGCCTTGTGGAGCCGGAAGGCTGGCGCCTGCGTGGCCGACTGCTCGAAGTACCGAAAGTCGGTCGCGATGACGGCGTCGTCCCGGGTGATGAGGAGCCATCCGGCGGAGCCGGTGAACCCCGACAGATACCGGCGGTTGTGCGGATTCGAAATGAGCGCAGCGTCCAGGCCCAGCTCGTCGAGCCGGGCCCGTAGCTTCTCGATGCGATGCTTCATCGGGGAACCCTCGTGCGCATGGCGAACCGGATGCGGCTCATCCTACCGGGCGGCGCATCGGCGGACCAGCGCCTACGAGCGCGCCGCCGCCATCTCCACCAGCGCCTCGAGCGCGAGCACGTAGCCGACGGGGCCGAGGCCCGAGATGACGCCCCGGCATACGGGAGCGGTGACGCTTCGACGCCGGAACGGCTCGCGCGCGTAGATGTTCGACAGGTGCACTTCGATGGCGGGCGGCTCGATGGCGGCGAGGCAATCGCGGAGCGCCAGCCCGTAGTGCGTGAGCGCGCCGGGGTTGATGATGATACCGCCTGCGCCGGGCGCGTTCGCCTGCAGAAAATCGATGATGTGCCCTTCGCTGTTCGACTGGAACGCCGTGACGCTACACCCGAGCGCGCGAGCGCGCTCCTTCACCCGCTTCTCGATGTCGTCGAGCGTCGTGGTTCCGTAGATCTCGGTCTCGCGAGTTCCCAGAAGGTTGAGGTTCGGTCCGTTGACGAGCAGGATGCGCATGACGCCGGCATTCTAACCGGCCTTGCGGCGGGGATGCGAGCCCGCCCGAGAGGCGCTGGAACGATACCTGCGCGAAGCTCGCCCGAAGCTCG
>DATLZC010000107.1:0-15689 GCA_035574215.1 Dehalococcoidia bacterium
GCCGGCGACCTGTCCGGCGGGACACGAGGGCGCCGGCCGCGTGCTGTCGCTCTTCGCGTCGATGACCCGGGGAGAGGACGGCAGCCTGCAGGCGGTGAGCGGAACCGGCGGCTGCGCCGGCTGCGCCGCGGGCTCCTGCGCGGGCTGCGCCGTCGCCCACTGACGGCCTACGTCACGTCCCGGACGCGGAAGTCCAGCGTCACCCTGACGACCGTCAGGACCGACAGCGCGTACAGCGTCCCCATGCGCGCCACTTCGCGGCCGACCTCGTAGCGTCCCGCGACGATCCCGTCGAGGTCGTTCACAATAGTCTCAGGACTGAGGAAGCCGATCTCGAGAAACGAGAACGCCGCCCCCGCGAAGTACCACGCCACCGCAAGCGTCGCCACCGCCAGGAGGGTGTTGTTGAGGGCGGCGCTGAGGGCCACGCCGAGGACGCTCAGGAACAACAGCAGGCAGAGCACGAGCCCAACGCCGAACGCCGCGCCCACAGGCGAAAGATCGTTCTCCGTATATCGGGCCGTCAGCGCCACGAACGGCGCGACCACCGCGAGATAGACCGTCGCCACCACGAACAGCCGCGCGGCGAACTTCGAGAGGAGGTAGTCGTCGCGGGTCACCGCTCGCGACAGGATGGCGTCGCCCAGGACGCCGGCGTCGCCCGACACCGCGCTCGCCGTGGCGAGGATGACGATAACGCTGAGGGCGAGCAAGTAGAGGGCGAGGCCAGCCGACACCACGCGCGACGCCTCCGTGTCCCGGCCGCTCGCCGTCACCACGATGATGAGCGCCACCAGCGCGGAGCCCGCGAGCCATCCGCGGACCAGCCACGAACGGAACTGGTGGGTGACGTCGTTGGTCAGCAGGGCCCAGAACGGCCCCGGCTGCACGCGAACGGGCGCCTCAAGCGTCGAACGCGTTGGAGAAGCCACGCGACGATTCCTCCTCCAGAAGCTCCAGGTACGCGTCCTCGATCTCGTCGCCCGCCGAGCGGATGGTGACGAGCTCGAGCCCCGCGTCGCGCACCGCCTGCACCACCCGCGCGACCCCTTCGGCGTAGTCGCCCTCTTGCGGGAAGCGGACGAGCACCCCTGGCCCCTTGCGTTCTACCGGCAGCGTCAGGTGCGCGGCCAGCGCGCCCAGCAGGTCGTCGGCGTCGCCTTCCGCTTCCAGATAGACGCCCTGACGCCGGGTGAACCGCTTCATCTCGCGCACGGTGCCCTGAAAGACCAGCTTCCCGTGCCGCAGCACGCCCACGCTGTCGCACACGCGGTCGACGTCCGCCAGGATGTGGGACGAAACGAGGACGGTGCGCTCGCGCCCGAGCTGCCGGATGAGCTCGAGAATCGAATGCCGGCCCTCGGGGTCGAGGCCGGACGCCGGTTCGTCCCAGATGAGGAGCTCGGGGTCGTTCATCAGGGACGCCGCCACGCCGAGGCGGGTCACCATGCCGGTCGAGTAGGTACGGATAGCCTTATCGGTAGCGTCGAGGAGTCCGACGGCCCGGATGAGGTTCGCGAGCCGGCGCCGGCGCTCGTCGGCAGACAGGCCGAACAGCCGCCCGACGAAGTCGAGATACGACACCGACGTCATCTCCGGCGGGAAGCGGGGGCTCGTCGGCAAGAAGCCGATGCGCCGTCGCAGATGAGCGGCGTCCGGGCCCATCGGCTCGCCGAAGACCTCGATTCGGCCGGCCGAGGGCAGTTGCAGGCCGACGAGGAGCCGCAGGAGGGTCGTCTTGCCGGCGCCGTTGGGCCCGAGGAGCCCGTACACGGCCCGCCGCGGCACCCGCAGCGAGACGTCCGACAGCGCGATGGTCCGGCCGCCGTACAGCTTCGTCAGGCCGTGGGTCGCCACGACGGCGTCCACGCGACGCCTCCTTCATCTCGAAGATCGGCCGGACCGCCGGCGACCTGGCGCTACGGGAAGTACCCGACGCAGGTCAGCCAGAGCCGCCGCACGGGGCCGTCTTCCACCACGAGCCGGAACGCGCCCGCCTCATCGAGGAGAACGCGAACCTGCGCCGTCGCGTTGCGCACGCTTCCGGCGTACCCCGCGAGGGGCCACGCTACCGGCGCGCCGCCGTCGAGCACGACCACGCGCCCGCGGCCTTCGGCGCGCACTTCGAGCTGAAGCCAGCGTACGCCCTCCGGGAGCGCGAAGTCGAGCCTCGCCTGGATGTCGTATGCGCCCGGCGCCACGGCGCCTCCGGGAGGCCGGGGCCAGTTCGGATTCGGCCGCACGTAGCGCATCATCATGTCCCCTCCTGCTCCCGCCAGCAGCGCCAGATAGCGCTCTTTCGGCCAACCCCGTCCGGGACACCCTCGGCGGTTCACGCTATCGAGGTCGGCGTGGGCGATGACGTGGCCGTCGTCGATGGGCACCGGCGGAAGCCCCTCGCGCCGCAGCTCGTCGTTGCACCACGCGAGGAAGCGCACCGCGGCCACGACCATGGCGCCCGTGAACGGCTCGCCCGAGAATCCCTCGTGCTCCAGGGCGATGGAGCGGCTGTTGATGACGTTCACGCCATTGGCGTCGACCCACGCCTCTCCGCCGCCGGCGAGGGGTACCGCCCGCACCGCGGGCCTCCGCGGGGACGGCCGCAGCTCCTCGACGAAGGCACAGCCCGCCCGGGGCCGGTTGACCACGCCGTTGCCCCAGTGCGCGTCGAAGATACTGGTGTACTGCGAGATCGAGCCGTCCTTGCCGACCGCGGCCGTCACCCCGACGCCGGCTCGTTCCATCCAGTCGCCCTCGTCCATGGTGCGTTTGAAACCGTCCATCACGTGGCAGACGAAGGCCCGCGGGCGATTCTGGTCGCGTGCGCCGCGCGGATAACCGAACGTCGTCCGCGGCAGATGGCGCGCGAAGGGACACCATCCTCTCGGCATGCCCCGAGGAGACGACACGGAGGGCGGGAGCGCCAAGCGGTCGCTCGCGCCCGCGCTTGCCCGAGCGCGGCGGATTCCTGCGGCTGAGGTCTCGGCCCGACCGGCCCGCGGCCGGCCCCTCTAGTTGACGCGGCGGGGCGAACGGGATAGGATTTCGCTATATGAATTTGATAATGAACATCGCGCCGACATGCCGCGAAAGTATCGATCGAAGGCCCGCGCGCTCGCGACCGAACAGACCCGCCGGCGGATCGTCGACGCCGCCATGACGCTGCACGCCGAGCAGGGCATCGCTCTCACCAGCTACGAGGACATCGCCCGGCGGGCGGGCCTCACGCATGCCACGGTCTACCGCCACTTCCCCACGCTCGCTGACCTCCTCCCGACCTGCGCCCGGCGCATCCACGTCCTCCAGCCGGCGACGCCAGAGCTCGCCGCCGCGATCTTTCGCGGCCGGGACCGGCCATCGGCGCGTCTGGAGGCGCTGGTTCGAGGCACCTGCGAGTGTTACGCCCGCGACGGCGACTGGCTGCGGGCGGCCCGGAACGAGGAGCACCTCCTGCCCACGCTGGCAGAGCTCGCGCGGGTGCAGCGCGCGAACCTGAGATTCCTCGTCGACGCCGCCCTCGAGGGCGTCGGCGCGAGCGAGCGGACCGCGCGCGTGCTCGCCGCTCTCATCGATATTCCGGTGTGGGAGGCGCTGCGCGGCGCCGGGCTCAGCCCCGACGAAGCGACCCGCGAGGTGCTCGAACTGGTCCGCCACCAGCTCGCGAAGGATGGCATTCCCTAGCTTTGAGGGAGGCGCTCGTATGGAGCCACAGGGTAGGGCCTACATGCTGTCGGACCAGGAGGGCGCCGCCCTCTGGTTCGCCGGCACGCTGATGGTCGTCAAGGCCACAGGCGAGGAAACCGGCGGTCACTTGACCCTGATGGATCAGCGCACGCCGCCGGACTACGCAGTGCCGCTGCACGTCCACCACGAGGACGACGAGGGCTGGTACGTGCTGGAGGGAGACGTCACCTTCTTCTGCGGTGACGCGGCCTTCACGGCGGGCCCGGGATCGTGGGTCGTCGCGCCGAGGGGCCTGCCTCACGCGTTTCGCGTGGGACCCGCCGGCGCCAGGCTCCTGCAGATGGCGTGGCCGGGCCGGTTCGCCGACTTCGTGCGCGCCGCGGGCCAGCCGGCGCCAGCCCTGACACTCCCGGAGCCGGCGCCCCTGGACGTCGAGCGGCTCGCCGCGCTCGGGCGGGAGCACGGTATCGACATCATCGGCCCGCCGCCGGACTGACCGCACCGTCCCTGTCTGTCGCCGGCGCCGCGCCGGTGCCGCCGGGCGCCTTCAGCGGGCCGCCAGCTCAGCGATAAAGTCGCCCACCTCGGACGTGCTCATCCCCATCTTCCCCGCCGCCAGCGACCGGATGCGCCCGGACGCCAGCGCACGGGCGATGGCGTCTTCGATGCGATTCGCCGTCTCGGTTTCGCCGAGGAACTCCATCATCATCTGTGCGGCGGCGATGGCGGCGATCGGACAGACGACGTTCTGCCCCGTGTACTTGGGCGCGGAGCCGCCGATGGGTTCGAACATCGAGACGCCCTGCGGGTTGATGTTGCCGCCGGCGGCCACGCCGAGCCCGCCCTGAATGATCGCTCCGAGGTCGGTGATGATGTCCCCGAACATGTTCTCGACGACGATGACGTCGAACCACTCGGGGTTCTTGACCATCCACATCGTCGTCGCGTCCACGTGCGCGTAGTCGCGCTGGATGTCCGGGTAGTCGGCCTCTCCCACCTCGTTGAAGGCGCGCCACCAGGTGTCGTGCACGTAGGTGAGCACGTTCGTCTTGGCGCAGAGGGTGAGCTTCCTCATCTTGTTGCGCTTGCGGGCGAGCTCGAAGGCATAGCGGATACACCGCTCGGCGCCGAAGCGCGTCGTGACGTGGATCTGCGTCGACACCTCGTGCGGCGTGCCCTTGTACTGGAAGCCGCCCGCGCCGCTGTACAGCCCTTCGGTGTTCTCCCGCACCACGACGAAGTCGATGTCCTCGGGGCCTTTGTCCTTCAGCGGACAGTCGACGCCGGGATACAGCTTCACGGGCCGCAGGTTGATGTACTGGTCGAGCTCGAAGCGCAGGCGCAATAGCAGGCCCTTTTCGAGAATGCCCGGCGCGACGTCGGGGTGGCCGATGGCCCCCAGATAGATGGCGTCGAACCCGCGCAGCTCATCGAGCACCGAGTCCGGCAGGACCTCGCCGGTCCGCAGGTACCGCTCGCCCCCGAGGTCGTAGTGCGTGAGCTCGTACCGTACGCCGGTCCTGGCGGCGGCGGCCTCCAGCACCTTCAGGCCCTCGCGCACTACTTCGGGGCCGGTGCCGTCTCCGGGAATGACAGCGATTCGATACATGGGCGGCTGCTCTCGCTTTCGCAACGATGGGTCAGCCGCCATTACACCACGCCGTAGACTCAGGCGCGAGAGTGAGGGGACCTAGAGGAACGCCGCGGCCGTTCCGATGACCACCTTCGTCCCGTCGGGCTTCTCGGCCCAGACGTCGCACAGGGCGCGACGGCGCTCCCCCACCGGGACGACCTCGCGAACGAGCCCCCGCGCGGTGATGGCGTCGCCGCCCCAGACCACGTTCACGAGGTTCACCTGAAGCTTCCCGCCGCAGAACCAGCCCTGCCCGAAGCGCCGGGTCATCATCTCCGACAGGAAGCAGATGGTCATCATCCCCTGGACGACGATGTCCGGGAATCCGAGCTTCCTCGCGGCTTCACGATCGTTATGGTAATTCCGCTCCGGCCCTGAGAACGCGTAGCACATCTCGTCAGTGATCACCTTCGCCACCGGCGGAATCTCCTCCAGCGCGCCGGAAGGGTCGATCTCGAACCGGCGCTCGCCGCTGCGCTCGCGGTCCTTGTCCACCACCGTCCCGCGCACGCCCTCGTCCAGCAGGAAGCTCTGGTGCGTCCGGCCGCGCATGAGGATGCGGCCGTCGGTCCCGTACAGCGTGGCTTCGTTGACCACGTAGTCGCGGTTCCGCTTCACGTACCGGTCGACGATCTGAGCCGCGCTCACCACACGGTCGCCCACCATGATGGGATGGAACAGCTCGAACTCCTGTTTGGCATGCAGGTTGCCGTAGACGTTGCGCAGATACCAGCCGGGGTAGGAATAGACCTCGGAATGCCGTAGCAGCGCTGGCGCGACGGGACCGCCGAAGGGCGACGGCCCTGTGTACCAGGGATGACCGTCCCCCGTCCCGGCGATATAGGTCTGCACGAGATCGGGCGTGATCTGGTACTCCCGGCGGCCCAGAAAGCGCCCCGGAAGCACTTCCCCTTCGGCGATGAGGCGCGCGTTCAGCCCGAGGCTGGTCGTCACGGCGCACAGTCTAGCACGCCGTCTGTGGGTTCAGAACGGGCGGCGAAGGGTCGAAGATCGAATAGCGACCCTGCGCCGGGGGAGGCATGAGCGACCTCGCACGTCGCCTCGAAGCCGTGAGAAGCGAGCTGCTTCGCAGCCGCGTCGTGCGAGTGTGCGCGATCCTGCTAGCCCTGGCCGTCGGCTACCTCGCCATCCAGGTCGGCGGCGGCGTCGACACCTTCAATCCCCAGATCATGTACGTCGCCATCGTGCCGGCGGCGTTCTGGTTCGGCCCCGCGGGCGGTCTCGCGACGGGCGTCGCTGCCGGGCTCCTCGCAGGCCCCGCGTCGCCCGCGGACGCCGAGCCGTACCGCGCGCAGGCGCTCTGGGACTGGGCGCCGCGCCTCGCGTACTTCACGGGTGTCGGGCTGACCATCGGCGTCGTCAACCAGCGGCTCCAGAAGCAGAGCCGCATCCTGCGCCAGACGACGGAATGGCTCGCCGCCACGACGAAGGACGCGTTGGCCGCGCGGGAAGAGGCCGAGCGTCACGCCGCGGAGGCCCGCCGCCAGGCCGCCCGGCGCGAGCACGTCGCCCGCCAGATCGAGCTCGTTCACGCCATCGACCGCGCGATCCTGGACGGCGCCAGCGAGCGGGACATCTTCCGGCTGAGCGTCGACGCCGTGGGTAGCCTGACCGGCGCGTCGTTTTGCGCCATCCTCCTGCTGGACGAACGAGGCGCTATCGAGCTGGTGGAGGCGTGCCCGCGCGACGACCAGCGATTCGAGCGCATCGCCGCGGCATATGCGCAGCTCAAGCCGGGCGAATCGGCGGCCGGCTGGGCGATGCTTCAGGGCGCCCCCGCGTTCTCCGAGGACATCGAGAAGGACCCGCGGTACGACCATCTCAGGGCGATCATCCCCGATCTCGGCTTCCGCTCCACGCTGGCGGTGCCCCTCAAGACGTCGGACCGGGTGGTCGGCGTCATCGCCACGGCGTTCGCCGAACCGCGGTCGTTCCGCAAATCGGAGATCGAACGGCTGACGCGATTCGCAAACCAGCTCTCGGTGGCCATCGAACACGTGCGCCAGCAGGAAGCGCTGCGCAACATGACCTTCGAGACCGTGCTCGCGCTCGCCGAGTCCATCGAAAGCCGCGACCCGTACACGGGCGGGCACTGCAAGCGGCTTGTGGCGTACGCGGAGCTCCTCGCGCGTGAGGCCGGCCTCACCGGCGCCGACCTCGAGACCGTCCGCTTCGGGGCCGCCCTGCACGACTCGGGCAAAGTCGGCGTGCCGGACGCCGTGCTGAAAAAGGCGGGACCGCTGACCCCCGAAGAGTGGGCCGAGATGCGGCTCCACCCGTACATCGGCGGTCAGCTCTGCAAGCGGGTGAGCTTCCTGCGGCACATCTACCCCGTCGTCTACCACCACCACGAGCGATACGATGGCACGGGCTATCCCGACGGCCTCAAGGGAGACGAAATCCCGCTGGCCGCGCGCATCGTCACCATCGCCGACGCCTACGACGCCATGACCAGCGAGCGGCCCTATCGCGGCGCCGCGAACCACGAGTACGCCATCGCCGAGCTCAGGCGCTGCGCCGGGACGCAGTTCGACCCCGAGCTGGTCGAGCTGTTCATCCGAGCGCTGGAGCGCGAGCGCGCCGCGGGCGCCGACTTTAGCTTCGCCGAAGAACAGGCCGCCTGACCGGACCGAGACCGCCGAAGCGGCACGTTTCCGCTCGCGGGCGCTCCCGTATACTGCGGGCGTCATGCCTCCGCAGTTCGACTACATCGTCGTGGGGTCGGGGATCGCGGGGCTGTACGCCGCGCTGCTCGCCCAGGAGCACGGCTCCGTCCTCATCCTGACGAAGGGCTCCATCGACGAGTGCAACACCCGCTACGCGCAGGGCGGGATCGCCGCGGCGGTCGGCCCCGATGACAGCCCCGAGCTGCATCTCGAGGACACCGTGCGCGCCGGCGCGGGCCTCGTCGACGTCGAGGCCGCGCGCATTCTCGTCGAGTCGGCGCCCGACCGCATCCGCGACCTCGTCCGCTTCGGCGTGCCCTTCGATAGCGTCGACGGGGAGGTCGCGCTCGGGAAGGAGGCGGCCCACAGCCGGAACCGCATCCTGCACGCCGGCGGCGACGCCACCGGCGCCCACATCGAGCTCTCCCTCAGCACGCTCGCGCGGGTCTCCCACGTCACAATCAAGGAATTCTGCCAGGTCGAAGACATCATCCTGGCCGAGGGCGCCGCCCGGGGCGTGCGGATTCTCGACACCCGCACCAATGTGCCCGAAGAGTTCTACGGCCGGCACATCATCCTCGCGACGGGCGGCTGCGGGCAGGTGTACAAGGTCACCACCAACCCCGACGTCGCCACGGGCGACGGCGTGGCCCTCGCCTACCGGGCAGGCGCCGACATCATGGACATGGAGTTCATCCAGTTCCATCCCACGGCGCTGCGGCTGCCCGGCGTGCCCATCTTTCTGATTTCGGAAGCCGTGCGCGGCGAGGGCGGCCGCCTCATCGACGCCACGGGCCGGCGGTTCATGCCCGAGTACGATCCCCGCGCCGAGCTCGCCCCTCGCGACGTCGTCGCGCGCGCCATCCTCACCGAGATGCTCAAGGCCGGCGTCGACCACGTCTACCTCGACATCTCGTTCTTGCCGGCCGAGCGCATCAGCTCGCGGTTCCCCCAGATCTACCGGTACTGCATGAGCCACGGGCTCGACATCACGAAGGAGCCCATCCCCGTGTCGCCCGCGGCGCATTACATGATGGGCGGCGTGCGCACCAACACCTGGGGCGAGACGACGGTGCCTAACCTCTACGCCTGCGGCGAGGTGGCCTGCACGGGCGTCCACGGCGCGAACCGGCTTGCGAGCAATTCGCTGCTCGAGACCGTCGTCTTCTCGAAGCGCGCCGTCGAGCGCACGCTCTCGTCCGAGCGCGAACCCCTGCCGCCCGCCGCCGACGCCATCGACCTGCCCGCGCGCGACCGCCCTGCCCCGCGTCCGCCCACGCGCATTGAGCTGCAGACCCTCATGTGGGAGCAGGTGGGCATTCGGCGCGACGGAGCGGGGCTCCTGGACGCGGCCCAGCGGCTCGCGTCATGGGAAGCGGCCCTACCTGCGCCGATGGACCGCCCGAGCCATGAGCTCACGAACATGGTCACCGTCGGCCGGCTCATCGCGGAGGCCGCGCTGCTGCGCGAGGAGAGCCGGGGCGCCCACTTCCGGACCGACTTCCCCGAGCCCAGAGACGAGTGGAGGCGGCACCTTATCTTCCGGAGGCGCCATGCTTGACCCTGTGCGGCTGCTCGACCCCCGAGCGCTGGACGACGTGATCGCGCGGGCCCTCGACGAGGACGCGGCGTGGCGGGACGTCACGACGGCGGCGCTGGTTCCACCCGACCAGGGCGGGCGCGGCGTCTTCCTCTGCAAGGGCCAGGGCGTTATCGCCGGGCTGCCCGTGGTGGAGGCCGTCTTCGCGCGCATGGACCCCGCGTTCACCGTCCGCCGGCTGCGGGACGAGGGGGCGGACGTCGCGCCGGGCGACGAGATCGCCGTCGTCGAAGGACCTCTGGCGCCGATGCTGAGCGCGGAGCGCGTCGCGTTGAACTTCCTGCAGCGGCTGTCGGGCATCGCCACGCTCACCCGGCAGTACGTCGACCGCGTGGCGGGCCTCCCGGTGCGCATCGCGGACACCCGGAAAACCACCCCGGGCCTCCGGCTGCTCGAGCGCTACGCCGTGCGTGTCGGCGGCGGCCACAACCATCGTTTCCACCTCGCCGACGCCGTCCTCATCAAGGACAACCACCTCGTCGCGGCCCGGGCGCGCGGGCTCAGCGTCACCGAAATCGTGCGCAGGGTGCGCCTCTCGATTCCGCACACCATGCGCGTCGAGATCGAGGTCACCTCGGAAGACGACGCGCTGGAGGCGATCCGGGCGGGCGCGGACGTCGTGCTGCTGGACAACATGGACGTCGAAGCGATCCGGCGGATCGCCGCCGAGCGTCACCCGCACACCGTCATCGAAGCCTCGGGCGGCGTCACCCTCGAGAACGTGCGCGCCATCGCCGAGGCGGGCGTCGACGTCATCAGCGTCGGCGCGCTCACCCATTCGGCGCGCGCGCTGGACATCAGCCTGGAGGTCGACCTCACGTGAGCCAGGTCGTCATCATCAGCGGCCCGCCGGGCGCAGGCAAAACCAGCGTCGCGGAGGCCCTCTGCCAGCGCTACGACCGGACGGCGCACATCGACATCGACGTGGTCCGGGCGATGGTCCGGATGGGGGCGGCGAAGCCCTGGGGCCCCGAGGCGGAAGCCGAGCGGCAGCGCCGTCTGGAGGCCCGCAACGTGTGCGCCCTGACACGCAACTTCGTCGACGCCCTGTTCGGCGTCTTCATCGACGGCGTCATCGGGCCGCTCGGCCTCGAGATCTACCGTCCGCTGCTGCGCGACATCCCGGTCCCCGTGCACTTCGTCGTCCTTCTGCCCTCGCTCGAGGAGACGTTGCGCCGCGACCACGCTCGGCCCGGCAGTCACGTGCTCTCCGAGCGGCTCCACCTCATCCACGCGGACTTCGTGAAGGCGGGACGGTTCGCGGGCGAGGTCATCGACAACACCGCGCTCACGGTGGAGGAGACGGCGGACGTCGTCATGGAGCACGCCGCTCAGGGGCGGCTTCTACTGGAGCTCTGACGGCGCTCGAAACGGATTCGCAGCGTTCTCGTCCCGTCGAGGTCGACGGGCACGCGGACGAGGTCGCCTCGCTGGCGGAATGCTACGCGGCGGCGTCCCGCCCACGCCGAACGCGCGCGCAGGCCCGCCGCGGCCACGAAGACCTCCCCCTGACGCTGGGGCGTCGGCCGCAAGCGGAGCCGCAGCGTCTCGCCCTCCCACGTCTCTTCCGCGAGCTCGACCGCTCCCTGCCCGAAGTGCAGCGTCGACCCGACGAACCCCGGGCGCGACATCTGCGGCCGCAGCGCGAGAAGGCGGCAGCCGTGCGCCGGGACGCGCGCGAGCCGGACCGCGCCGCGGACCGCCGGAAATAACCGCTGGGTCCACAGCTCGAACGCGGTCCACTCGCCTTCGGGGAGAACGACCCGCAGGTCTCGCGCGCGGTCGTCCCAGTTGACGGCGGCGATGAGCCACGCGGGCTCCACCGGCGTGCGGCCGCGCCACTCGAAGATTTGCGGCAGCGAGCGCTCCATCAGGTCGCGCGCCGACGCGCCCCGGGGCAGCGGCGGCAGCGCCATCGACAGCAGAGCCAGCCGCTCGGGCGGCAGCCGGGTCAGGTCGTCGCTCGAGAGCGTCATCCCGCCGGAAAGGGCGATCACCGTCGCCAGCGTGCGGACCTCGTCCAGCGTCAGCTTCGTGCGATCGTCGCGCACGAGGAGACAGTCGGGGTCGTTGACCCACAGACGGCCGTGCATCCAGGCGCGCGTCATCGTGTTGCGCACGGCGGCCTCGGTCGCGGGCTCGCCGCCTGCGGGCGCACGCGCAGGGTTGCGCCGGGGGCGCGCCTTCCCCTCGCGCTCCTCCTTCGTCTGAAAGCGCCACCACGGGGCCACATCGGGGCCGATGCGCATGCCGTCGACGATGCCCGCGGAGGCGCCCATCAGGGCGCCGCACCCCAGGACGAACCGACTCCGGCCCACACCCTCGCGCACCGCCTGCAAGAGACGCCGGTACGCCTCGACGCGGGGCACGCGGGGATCGGCCCGCACGCCGGCCAGGGCCGCCCCGTACAGGAAGTCGACCTTCACGTAGTCGTAGCCCCAGCCCTCGGCCACTTCGCGGAACAGCTCGCGTACCCAGGCCACCGCATCGTCGCGGCTCCCGTCGAGCCCGAACGTCCGCTGGCCCCAGTTCCGCATCGCGAGGACCGGCTCGCCGTCGACGTCGCGCACCACCCAGTCGGGACGCTCCCGGTAGGTCTGCGAGCGCTCCCCCAACAGGAACGGCGCGAGCCAGATGCCGGGGCGGAATCCCGCCTCGCGAATCTCGCGGGCGAGCCAGGCCATTCCATGCGGGAACTTCTCGTTCGTGCGAAGCCAGTCGCCGATCTCGGCCTGATAGCCGTCGTCGATCTGCACCCATTCGAGCGGAAGGACGCGGCGCAGTCGCTGCAAGGCCGCCAGGTTCGCCAGCACGTCGGCCTCCGTCACGTTCGTGAAGTAGTAGTACCAGGAGCACCACCCCGTCGGAGCGTGTCCCGGCGTGCGGGCGCCCATGGCGCGCGCCACTCCGTCCGCGTACCGCTCGAGCTGTTCGAGCCCGCCGCCCGCCTCGTCCACGACCAGACGCTCCGACCGGAGCGTTTCACTCGGGTCCAGCGGTACGCCGTCTGTCCAGCAGACGGCCTCCAGCAGGCCCCGGGCGCGGTCGACCCGGACCTGGGTCACGAAGCGGCGAGCCGTCTCGAACCCCACCAGGAGCGAATCACCGGAGACGTCAGTCAGCACCGTGACCTCGTCCGACCGAAGTTCACCCGTGCGGCGCAGGGCCCGCGCCGATTCCGCGGGCGCTTCGACGGGCGGCCGGCTCGCCACGTCGTACTGGCGCAGGCTCAGCGAGAGCGCGGGAGACCACGACTGCCAGCCCTGCCGGTACGCTCGCTCCGCCCGCGCGACGATGCCGTGGCCGAAAGTGGACCAAGCGATGAGCGGCGACACGGACTCGACCCGCACGGGGCGGGCGCCCGTGTTTGTGACGTCCACCTCGACCGCGAGCCGTCCCGCGGCGTCCCGAACCCGCGCCCGCAACTCGATCCCGCTACGCGCCGTCGCCTCTTGCGCGCCCGCCTCCAGCGGGAGCAGCAGGTCGACGCGCCCTCGCGACGTGCGCGCCTGCATGAGCACAGGCCGCCCCCCAAACCACGTCACGACGCCACCTCCCACACCCGCAGGCCGTCCGCTGCCGTGGTCTCGAACCACCAGGCGTCGAGCCCGGTCCGCTCCCGGTAGGGCTGCACGACCGCAGCCTCGAATCGCCCCAGCGCCTCTCGCCGCACGAGATGCACGGTCGCCCCGCCGAAGCCGGCCCCCGTGAGACGCGCGCCCAGCGTCCCTTCAAACGACCGGGAGAGCTCGCACAGCAGGTCGAGCTCCAGGCAGCTCACCTCGAAGTCGTCGCGCAGTGACTGGTGAGAGGCGTCGAGCAGGCGGCCCAGCGCCTCGAAGGCCGCGGATGCGCCTTCCTCGCGTCCCTCCCGGAGCAGCCGGACCGCCTCGCGCACGCGCGCCTCCTCCGTGACCACGTGGCGGGCGCGCCGGTACAGCGTCTCGGGCAATGCGGCGGCCGCCGCGTCGAGCTCGCCCGGCCCGACGTCCGCCAGGGCGTCGATGGGGCGGCCCAGCGCCGCGCGGAGGCGGCGCGACGCCTCCTCGCATTCGGCGCGGCGCTGGTTGTACGCCGACGCGGCGAGCGTCCGCGGAAGCCCGGTGTGGACGACCACCAGCGCGACGCCAGCGCTCTCCAGGGGCAAGGGCACGTGCTCCATCGTGAGGTGCGCTGTGTCGATGAGCAGCGCCTGCCCCCGGCGGCAGAGCGCCGTCGCGAGCTGGTCCATCACGCCGCAGGCGACTCCGACGAAGGCGTTCTCCGCCCGGCGCGCCAGCAGCGCGAGATCGCGGTCGGGCAGGTCGAGCCCTGCCGCCGCGCGGAGCGCCCCGGCGACCGCCACCTCCAGCGCGGCCGACGAAGAAAGCCCCGACCCCGGCGGGACGTCGCTCCAAACGGCGAGGTCGGCGCCCCGCACGGTGTGCCCGCCCTCGCGAAGCGCCCACGCCACCCCAGCGACGTAGCGCGCCCATGGCGGCAGGCCTTCCGCAGCGAGCCGTCGCAGGTCGACAGTCACCGTCTCGTCGAAAGCGGCGGAGCGCACGCGGAGCGTGAAGTCGTCGCGGGGCGCCCACGCCACCTGCGTCGCGCGGTCGATGGCGACCGGCAGCACATGCCCGCCGTTGTAGTCCAGGTGCTCGCCGATGACGTTGACGCGCCCGGGCGCGATAGCGACGCCTGCCGCGGCGCGGCCGAACGCACGTCGAAGGAGGTCGGCGGCCTCGAAGCCCGGCGGCGTCATCCGCGCGCCCTCGCCGCCTCGCGCAGCTCCGCGGCCGTCTCTTCGGGAAGGGTGTCGTTGATGAACGTCCCGGCGCCCGTCTCGCACCCTGCGAGGTACTTCAGCCGGTCGCGGGCTCGATAGGGCGGCGTGAACTCGAAGTGCAGATGGTCCGCCAGGCTCGAAGCGCCATCGGTCGCCGCCTGATGCGCCGACATGACGTAGGGCATGGGAATGCCCCACAGCGCATCGTACGCGCGCAGCAGGCTCCGGTATACGCGCGCGAGGTCATCCCGCTCGGCGGCGGAGAGCTCCGCGAGCGAGCGCCGGTGCGCGCGCGCGACCACGTGCGTCTCGTACGGCCAGCGCGCCGCGAACGGCACGTACGCGACGAACGCCGTCCCCTCGATGACCGTTCGTGCGCCGTCCCGGGCCTCTCGTTCGGCGGCGTCGCACAGCAGGCACCGCCCTCCGTGTTCGCTGGCGTACGCCTCGAAGGCGGCGCGCTCCTGCGCGATTCGGGGAGGCAGGTACGGAAACGCGTAGATCTGTCCGTGCGGGTGCGTCAGCGTCACGCCGATTTCTTTGCCGCGGTTCTCGAAGATGAAGACGTAGCGGACCTCGTCGCGTGACCCCAGGTCGCGATACCGGTCGGCCCAGACGTCGATGAGCCGCCGGGTCCACACCTCAGGCAGGTCGGCGAGTCCCGCCGTGTGGTCGGGGGAGTACACGACTACCTCGTTCACACCCGCGGCCGGAGCCGAACGGCCCGCCGTCGACGGCTCTGGGGCAGGCGCTTCGGGACGCAGGCTCGGGAAACGGTTCTGGAAGACGGCGACCTCGAAGTCCGGGGCCGGAAGTTCGGTCGGCGCGTCGGGGCGCGACGTCGGACACAGCGGGCAGTACTCCTCGGGCGGCAGGAAGGTGCGGCCCTGGCGATGCGTCGCGACGATGACCCACTCGCCCAGGAGCGCGTTCCAGCGCAGCCCCATCCGGCCCGGCTCCATGACTGGGCCGTCGGCCGGCGGCGGAGGCAGGGGCCGGTCCCAGGCGTAGTAGATGAGCTCGCGGCCATCGGACCGGCGGTAGACAGCTTTGCGAAAGGCGCCCACGACCGTAATCGTACGGCCCAGCGGCCCGACGGTCACGCCAGCGCGCGTTCTTGCCATGGCGTGGTATACTGCGGCGTCGAAATCCTTCCTCGTCCACGGTGACAGGGCCCGAGCGGGGCCGCCGGCACTCGGCGACTGGGAAGCACATCACATCAGGAGGTCGTCGGGTGCCATTCACCGACAAGTCACTCACCTGCGTCGACTGCGGCGCAACCTTCACGTTCTCGGCGGAGGACCAGGACTACCACGC
>DATLZC010000108.1:0-2940 GCA_035574215.1 Dehalococcoidia bacterium
CGACAGCCCGGACCTCCCGGGCCAGTACTTCCCGCCGCAGGGCCGTGAGCATCTGGCCCGCGGCACCGTGCGCCCCATCTGTGAGGAGGGCGCCACCGACACCTCGAACTGCTACAACAGCAACCCGCCGACGTCCGGCCCCCACGACCCCGTCGCCCTCGATTGGGGCATCTACTCGACGCCGCAGCCGAAGGAGCGCGCCGTCCACAGCATGGAGCACGGCGGCGTCATCATCTGGTACAACTGCGTGAGCGACCGCTGCAAGAACGAAATCGTCCCTCAGCTGGAACAACTCATGGACGAATTCGAGAAGGACCGCCGGCTCATGGTGATGATGCCCTATCCCGACATGGAGCCGGACACGGTCGCCCTCACCGCCTGGACGCGCCTCGACAAGTTCTCCATCGACCAGTTCGACCCCGACCGCATCCGGCGGTTCGTCGAGAAGCACGAGCGGCGCTTCAACCCGGAGGACATGCCTCCGCTCTAGCGAGCGGTGACGTCATCCCGAGGCCTCACGGAGCGCCCGCGGCCGAGCCCGGGCGCTCTTCCTTCATGACGGGCGCCGGCTCGCCGACGGGTTCGAACGACCGCACGCGTTCGGCCCAGGCGGCGACGCGGGGGTAGCCCCAGCGCTGGAGCGCCATGGCCAGCAGAAGGCCCGCGACCGCGACCACGAGGCCCGCCGCGGCGTCGACGAAATAGTGATTCGCCGTGAACACGATGGCGGCGAGCTGCGCCGGCGGGAGCAGCACCGCGAACGCCCGGATCAACGGGTGCCGGAACGTCCAGAACATCGTCGCCGCGAGCAAGACCGGCCAGCCGAAGTGGAGGCTCGGCACCGCTGCGTACGGGTTCACGAACGGCTGCATGGAGGCCGCCTGATAGCTGATGCCCGTGTACTCCTCCACGGTCCCGACGAACCCGAACCCGGGCGTCAGGCGCGGCGGCGCCACCGGGTAGAGGTGGTAGATCACCAGCGCGATGGCGCCCGACAGGAGAAAGGCGTCGCGGGCCACCGTGTATTCGTGCCGGCGGATGAAGTACAGAATGATGCCCACGACGGCGATGAGGGGGAACTCCAACCAGAAGTAGATGGCGTTCATGAGCTGGATGAGCGCCATGTTCCCCAGGATCATCTCCTGGAGGTCCTTCTCCCAGAAGATGCCCAGCGTCTTCTCGAGCTTGATCACGTCGAGGGCATTGCCGATGGCCTCGTCGGGCCGGTCGACCACGCTGCCGCGGACGAGGAAGTACAGGAGGAACGCGATGGCGACGAGCGAGAGCTCGAAGACGTCCCGGAACGCACGATGGCGCGTCACCGTGTCGACGACGCGTCGCGCGAGGGGCCTGGCGACTTCGGTCAGCGTCATGTCGCTCCCGAGGGGCTGCACCGCGATTATACGCCCTCGCTCGGGTTGCCGCCGGCGGGGCGCCGGCTCCGTCGAGACGGGTCGACGCGTTGACGGGCGCCGAGGGTCGGACCTATACTGTCATGCCCCGCCGGGGCGCGTGGCAGCATGCCCCGCCCGGACTCCCTCTTCCGGGGAAGGACGCGGGCGGGTTTGCTTTTGTCCGCTTCGGATCGCATATGTGGAGGTGATGGTTGCGAGAGTACGAACTGGTTGTCATTCTCAGCCCTGAGGTGCCCGAGGACGAGGTGCCGGCCGCGGTCGAGCGCCTCCAGCAGTCCGTCCGCTCCCGGGGTGGCGAGGTGACCGAAGTGGACCACTGGGGTCGCCGCAAGCTCGCGTACCCCATTCGGCGCTACACCGAAGGCAACTACGTCGTCACCCAGATCCGGATGGACCCGGAGCGCACGCGGGAGCTCGAGGCTGGCCTCCTCATCTCGGAGGAGGTGATTCGCCACCTCCTGGTGCGTAAGGAGGAGACGTGAGCCAGACCGGGGCCGCCCGCCCGGACACGAGACCCGTTTCGTGATGCGTACTAGCCCCCGGCTCGTAGAAAGGGAGTTCGAAGGATGGCGGGCCTGAACAAAGTCCTGATTATCGGCAACGTGGGGACCGACCCCGAAATGCGCTACACGGCGAACGGCAGCGCGGTCACGACCTTCCGCATCGCCTGTACGCGCAACTATACTTCGCCCGACGGTGAACGGCGGGAAGAAACCGAATGGTTCAACGTCGTCACCTGGAACAAGCTGGCCGAAACCTGCAGTCAGTTCCTCCAGAAAGGTCGGCGCGCCTTCGTCGAGGGGCGCCTCCAGACCCGATCCTGGGACGGCCCTGACGGCCAGCGCCGGTACAAGACCGAGATCGTCGCCTCGACCGTGCTCTTCCTCGACCGGCCCCAGGCCGCGCCCATGAGCGCGCCGCCGGACTTCGAGGCCGGGACCGAGCCCGACGATCTGCCGTTCGAATAACGAGGAGGGTAGCTGGAGACCGTGACCGAAGAGACGAAGACTCCCGAAACGACCGCTCCCGAGGCGCCGGCCGCCGAAGCCGCCTCAGAGGGAGCGGAGCCGTCGACCGAGGCGGTTCCCGGGGAGTCGGCCGCGGCGGAGGCGCAGGCTTCCGCCGAAGGTGAAGCCCCGCGCGCTGCGGCGCGCCAGGAACGCAAGCGCAGACGCTACGGCGGCCGGCGAAAGGTCTGCCTCTTTTGCGCCGACAAGATCGAGGTGATCGACTATAAGGACGTCGCGATGCTGCGGCGGTACGTCTCCGACCGGGGCAAGATCGAACCCCGGCGGAAGACGGGGACGTGCGCGCGCCATCAGCGCCGCCTGACGGTGGCCATCAAGCGCGCCCGCCACCTCGCGCTGCTGCCGTTCACGGCCGAGCACATTCGCCTGACGGGCGTGTTCCCGCCGCGTCCGTAACGTCGCCGCGCGTCCAGGTCCCACCGGTCACGAAGGGGGCGCCGCGCCCCTTTCGTCGCTTACCGGCCAGCGAGCGGAGGAGCGTACACCCAGCGATGGCA
>DATLZC010000109.1:0-28798 GCA_035574215.1 Dehalococcoidia bacterium
CTCCGCCTGGTGTTCCGCCACAACCGCTGGGACGTGCTCGCGATGGCGTCGCTCCTGACGCGGCTCGCGATGGCCGTCGACGGCGACACCGAGGACGCGCGCGAGCGTCTCGGCGTCGCCGCGTGGCACGAGCGCCGGGGCGAGCGCGCGAGGGCCGTCGGCGCCTACGCCGGGGCGCTCCCGGAGCTGACCGCAGCGGAGCGGGCGCACGCGCTGCGCCGCCTCGCCCTGCTGTACCGGCGCGAGCGTCGCTGGCACGAGGCTGCGGCGCTCTGGCGCGAGCTCGCGGCGGCGGGCGATCGCGACGCGCTCATCGAGGTGGCCAAGCACCTCGAGCACCGGGAGCGCGACTACGCGGGCGCGCTCGAGGCGTGCGAGCGGGCGGCGGCGCTGAGCGACTCCCCCGAGTTGCGGCATCGCATGGAGCGGCTGCGCCGGAAGCTCGCGAGCCGGCCGGCCGAAGAAAGGACGGAGCCATGGCCACCTGGGGAGCGTTCGAACGGGCGGCGCCCCTTCTTGCGCGCCTGGGACGCGAACGCCTGGAGCCGCGGCGCCTCGCCTTCATCGGGACGCTGCGGCGCGACGGTGGGCCGCGCCTGAGCCCGGTCGAGGTCCTGTTCGTCGATGACCACCTGTACGTCGGCATGATGCCGCGCTCGATGAAAGCGCGGGATCTGTTCCGGGATCCCCGCTGTGCGTTGCATAGCCCGACCACCGACCCGAATGGCGAGGAGGGCGACTTCAAGCTCTACGGACGCGCGATCCCGGCGGCGGACCCTGCGCTTCGCGCCCGCCTCCACGACGCCGTGTTCGAGGCCACGGGATGGCGTCCACCTGACGAAGCGCACGATTTCACCATCGACATCGAGTTGGCGGCGTTCGCGCTGTTCGGGGCGGGAGCGCCCGAGCTTGCGCGGCAGGCGGAACGTGAGGGCGGCCTCCGCGTGCGGTTCATGCCGGGAAGCGCTGGAACCCCGAACGTCGCCCTCGTCTGGCGCGCGCCGTAGACGCTCGCCAGGCGACGTTAGGGAGCTCTCGCCAGCGGTGGCCCCGGGATCGGCTTCGGCGTCACCCGGTAGATGGCGGTGGAGCCGTTGTCGAACGCCTTGTCCAGACGCCCGTTGAGGCCGGCGGCGATGTTCTCGAGCCCTGGCCCCGGGAAGTAGTTGCGCTCGAGCTCGCCGACGATGACATATCGCACGTCGTAGCGGTCCAGGATCGCGATCTGCTCGGCGGGGTCCGGCGAGGTGTAGAACCTGGTCACGTCTTCCTGGCGCTTGGTGACCAGGATGCCGTACTTGCCCCGCTGCTGGCGCTGGTGCCAGTCCCACCCGGCGACCGCGGGCAAGCCCGTGTAGATGGAGTAGCGCGAGCCCCATCGGTACCCGGGCGTCACGCCCTCCATGATCGCGGGCGACCCCTCGACGTGCTCGCGCATCCACAGGATGCCCTCGTAGTCCTTCGACAGGTCGATGGTCCCCATGTCGTCGAAGTCGTTGAACACCGCGTGCGCCATGTAGTTCATGCCGTTGATGGATCGGGGCAGGTCAGCGAAGCGCTCGTCGATGCGCTGGGGGAGCGCCAGGATGGGATACAGCGCGACGCCCACCAGCGTGACGGCGAGCGCGGACGCGAACGCAGGCGCGAGGTACGGGCGCAGCGCCCCCAGAGACGACCCGACGGCGCGGGCCGCCCGGAGGGCCCGGACGTCCGGGCGCATGACGGCCGTGAGATACCAGACGCCCACGGCGGACGCCAGCCCGAACAGCAGCCAGGCGTGCAGGTAGAACTTGAAGACGGTGTTCATCCGGGTGATGTCGTCGTTCAGCGTGATGAGGTCGACGCCGCCGCCCAGGGCGAACGCCATACCGAACATGGCGAGGACGAACAGCCGCACATGGCTGTCCGGTTTGGGCCTCGCAATCTCGCGCGCCGCGAGCCATGCCACCACCGCGAGCATGACGACGGCGAGCGCGACCACACCCATGCGGCCGCGCTGGGTGGCGGCGAACACGAAGACCGCGGGCAGTGCGATGAGCAGCGCCCCCATCGACAGGGACACGCCCGTGCCCGAGCGGAGCGACGCCATCGCCGGCGTTCGCCCGAGAGAGCGGTACAACCAGACGCCCAGGATCGCCGCAGCCAGGAGGACGAACAATCCGAAGTGCCACAGGTAGTCGTCGAGCTGAGTCGTCTGCTCGGCGCGGTGGAAGCCGGTCGCGGGCGCCAGGAAATGGCGCGAGGCCGGCGAGAAGAGGGCGAGCGACACAGCGAGCACCGCCGCCGACTTCAGGAGCCACATCCCCAGCGTCGAGAGCCGGAGCCCGCCGTCGCCGCGCCACTGGGAGATGAGGAGGGTCGCCGACGCCAGAAGCCCGAACGTAGGGTAATCCCACGAGTTGGTCCAGCGCGCCGTCCCCACCAGCAGCCCCAGAAGACCCACGAACGTCCACTCCACGGCGAGCCGGCGGCCCCGCGGCCAGCCCCGCGCCTCGCGCGCCGACGCCACCGCCGCGAGCCCGACCGCCAGGGACAGCAGCGACACCGGGATCACCATCAGATGGGCGTGCAGGTCGGCGAACATGAACGTGAACATCGGGAATTCGGTGATGGGCGCCGCCTGATTTGCCTGGTCCGGCGTCAGGTGAATGGCCCGGCTCGGATCCCAGTAGTCGTAGGGGATCGTCTCGCCCCGGAGCAGCTCCAGCGCGCCTCCGGCGACCTCGACGACCGGGCCCACCACGGGCACGTTCGACTGCCAGGGCGACGCCTCGGACAGGCGGTCGAGTCCCTGCGCCATGCCCCGGAAATTGCCGGCGAGCACGACCAGGAACACCGCGAGCCCGGCGGCCCACAGGGACGACCACGCAGGGATCGGACGGAACCCGGGCGACCGCTTCAGCGCGCGGCGGGCCAGCTCCACGAGGTTGTACGCGATCGACGCCACCACGCCGACGGTGAAGGCGAAGTACGTCGGCAGGGCCAGGTTGAACGCGATCTCCGGGAGAATGCCCGTGAGCTTGATGACGTTCGCGGTCATGAACTGGCCGTAGTAGTAGTAGTTGATGTAGCCGCCCGCATACCACGGGTCGTACGGCGGCATCGTGGTGCTGCGGGTGACCGCGTTCAGGTACGCGAGCTCCATCGGCTTCTCGCCGCCGCGGAACGGGTGCCAGAGGTCGGGGTTGGCGAGGCGGACGCCGTACGCCGCGAGGAACGCCGCAATGAAGAGCGCCTCGGCGAGGGCGAGGCCGCGCCAGCGCTCGCGGACGAGCTCCCGAACCTGGGGACCCCAGACACTCCGTGTTGCGACGCCGAACAAGAGGATGGCGACGAACACGCCGTACACGACCGGTCGCGTGAAGTCGACCAGACGGAACGATACGGGGCCCCAGACGAGATACGCGAAGACGATGAACCCCAAAGGCTTCGTAAGGAGATAGCCGCGGTCGGGCAGCGCGCGGAACAGCACGGAGGCGAGGGGGAGCATCGCGAAGCCGAGAAGCTCGACGACGGCGAACCAGACGATGAGCGGGTGCTGATTCGCGAAGCTCCTGGCGTCGAAGATGGCGGTCCACGTCCCGCCCGCACGCTGCTTCTCGAGCTCATCCGGCCGAAGCTGAAGCGCGTTCTTCCCCGCCTCCTTCGGCGTCATCCGCACCGCCGTCTCCGCCTTTTCGACTCCGAGTACGGCGGCCGCGCGTTCTCTACTGTACGCCGAGGTCTTGCGGTAGATCGTGACGGGCGGATGGTCGTACACCGTCCACGACTCCTCGGCGCTGCGGTCCTGAATCGACACACCGAAGATCTCGGGCGGATTCACGAACTCGGCGGCCTTCTCGAAGCCGAGTTCGCCGCTCCGCAACGCCTCGTAGTACCGCGTCGTGACGGGCCAGATGGCGGGAGCGCGGGGAATGCTCCCCGAGAGGCGATTGCTGGTCAAGATGACATAATCAACGGCGTCCAGGTTGTCGAGCAGCCGGCGGACCTTATCCGGGTCGTCGATGTCGTAGTTCTGAAACTCGACGTGCCGGTACTGGTTCGGACCGGCGAACGGAAGGCTGTCGTCCCAGTGTTCGACGCCGAGTGTCGAGCCAGCAGGGATGTTCTCGTGGATCCACTGCGACGCCTGCACACGGGTCACGGGCTCCATGTAGATGCTGAAGTAGGCGAGTCCCCACGCCGCCGTCAGGGCCACGACGGCGGCCCCGGCGATGGTCGCGGCGAGGTGCGCGAGGCGGCCAGCGAGAGCAAGGCGCTCGCGCTGAGCGCGCGGCGCAGCTCCCGCGAACCCGCGGCTCCAGTCCCACATATGGAGGAGCAGAACCGCGGCGAGGGCAGCCAGCGTCGGGTACAGGGGGAGGAAGTACCGCATGTACAGCGAGAATTGCCCGCCCATGAAGCCGAAGTAGCCCACCACCCATGAGAGCGGCACCAGCCACACGAGCTCGCGGCGCGCCACGACCCGCCATGTCAGGTAACCGACCGCCAACCAGGCGGTCACCCCGAGGGGGACGCCCATCCCCCAGAGGGCCATCTGCTGCAGGGGCCACAACCATGGGACGCGCCCGATCCACTGCACGTTCGGGGGGAACGACGAGCCATCGAGGAGCGCCCGTTGGTCGAGTTCGTCTTGCAGCCAGTGAGGATTCAGACGGATCGTCCAGAACAGGATGTCCTGCCATGAGGGCGCATTGAAGGCGTACGGCATCGCAATCCGGAAGGCCGCGAACGCCCCGATCGTCGCTACGAGACACAGTCCGAGCGCCCCCAGCAGCGGCTTGCGCGCCGACGCCCAGTCTAGCCGGGCGTCCCGCTGCGAGCGCCACATCGCTTCGAGCCAAGGTCGGAGGACGGGCCACGCTCGCAGGGACGCGCCCAGCAACACCACGGGGAGCAGTGAAACGACCGTCACCTTCGACGCCGTCCCGAAGCCGAGGGCTATCCCCGCCAGCAGCGCGCTGCCCCAGCCGCCGCCCTGGGCGAGACGGATGGCGAAGTACACCGCGACCGAGGCGAAAAACGTGGCGTACGGGTCGACGACGAAGAAGTGACTGTGCTGGATGGGGAGGGGCGCGAAGGCGTAGAGCGTCGCGGCCACGACCCCTGCGCGCCTGTCGAGCAGGCGGCTCGCCGTCAGAAAGACCATGAGGATGGTCGCCGAGTCGATGATTCCCGTGAGGGCGCGTCCCGCCCGGTGCGCGAGGTCGTACGTGTCCCAGTCGCGGTCGGCGAAGCCCAGCGTGAGGAGCCGGGTGTTCGAGGCCACGAACTTCCCGAGGAAGAGCGGCAGCTCCCCGTACACGTAGGTGTCGTGGTTCCGGTTGTAGGGGTTGAGCGGCGAGCGCTCCGTGTCAAAATAATCCCCAATCGAGTCGGGCGCGCGGATGTCGAGAAGAACGGTAGTGATGAAGCGCTCGTCCGGGTGCAGGTGGAGGCTCTGGCCCGAGACGTCGGCGTCCCAGTTGTTGTGGGCCAGCCGCAGATACGCGCCAAGAGCGACGATGATGACGAGCAACGCGAGGGTGAGGCTCTCCACCCTTGCCGTCGAAAGGGCTCGCAGGCGCGCCAGCGCGCCGGTGCCGGTGGCGAGTTCCCCCGTCACGGGGGCGGCTCGTTCGGTCATGTACGCTCTCGCCGGATGGGCGTCGTATCGAGCCGATGATAACAGAGGCGCACGTCAATGACCCCGTGCGCGACCGCGCGGTCGTGGTTCGCAGGGAGTATCGGCCGCCTCGCCCGGTTCATGACCGGGAGGCGAGCCGAGCTCGTGCTGGCGTGTCTCATTCTTGCCGCCGCGACTGCGGTCCGCGTGGTCAAACTGGATACGCTCCCCCGGATTCTCGCAGGGGACGAGCTGGATAACCTCCAAACCGCATATCACATCATCGAAGGGACCGGGCCTGGGCCGTTCGGCTTCGACTGGAAACCAGCGCCCGCGCTGGGCCTGTACCCCCTCGCGTGGAGCGTGCGAATCTTCGGTAACGGGGTCTGGTCGTTTCGCATGTTCCCTGTCGTCATGGGCGTATTGACGCTGGCGTTGTTCTACCCCCTCGCTCGGCAATCGATGCGCCCCTTCGCTGCTGTCGCATCGCTCGCGCTGCTCGGCTCGAATCTGTGGTTTCTGCACTTCTCGCGCACCGCCTGGGACAACATCAATTCTGCGCTGTTCGCGGTCGGCGCCTGCCTGTGTGCGAGCAGGGCGATCGATTCCCGTGGGTGGCGGTGGTGGGCAGGCGCGGGCGCGTTCAGCGCGCTGGGAATGTACGGCTACTTCACGGGGCGGTTCATCATCGTCGCGGTGCTGGTGCAGGTGGCGTTGGCGGTGGCATTGCGAACGTTGTCGTGGCGAGACGCCGTGCGCGGTGGGGCGCTCGTCACGCTGATCGCAGCCGTACTCGTTGCGCCACTGGCGGTGAACGTCCTCGAGGACTGGGACTATTTCAACCGCCGAACCCAGATGGTGTCGGTCTTCAATACGAAACAACCCTACGAAGGCGATACGAACGGCTGGGTCATCGCGGCGAAAAACGTGGTGCGGAACTATCGGGGCTTCGTATTGCAGGATGGCTCGGAGTTCCGCCGCGGTCTGTGGACCCGCTACGGTCCGCCGGGCGCCCCGCCGCTCGATCTGCTCACCACGCACCTGTTTTGGGTTGGGATGGTCGTGGCGGTGGTCCGATTTCGTCAGTCGTTCCACTGGTGGCCGTACTTCATCCCGCTGTTCATCTCCGAAGTGTTCTCCCGTGGCACGCCCGACCTTGCCCGCGGCGTTCTGTTCGCCCCGTTCTACTTTTTGTACGTAGGCCTGGGCGTGGATGCGCTCGGCCAGGTGGTGGAAACGTGGGGAAGACGGGCGACCGCGACCGCGGCTGCGATTCTTGCAATCGGCGTGGTGGCCGCCGGGGCCTGGAACATCCGCGAGTACTTCCTGTGGCAATCGAGGGATGCCGTACAGATGCAGCGGCTCCCTGGAATCGATCGCTGCGAATGGGAGCTGTGGCGGGACATGGCTCGGGAGGCGGCTCGGCTCGGGAACGGTGGAGTGAACGGTGCCGAATTCGAGGCGCGGCGGCGAGTCCTAGATTGTTCGCCCGTCGTGCGCGCGACGTGGACTCGCTGACGGTGCGTGCGCTGAATCAGGGGCCTGGCGCTGTTGGCGGAAGGTAATACGCGACGAATTCCACTGTCCCGTTGTGGCGTGACTCCGTAACCGTGCCTCCCGGGTACAGACGCGTCAACCGCGAAAGGTACTCCTCGTACGGCGGAAGCAGAACGTAGGCGACGCCAGTGTCACGCGTTCGCCGCAGGTCGAACGTGCCGAATTCTCTCGAACGGTCTTCTCCCTCGACTCCCGGCGCGAGGTAACGGCGCGTTTCATAACCGAAGCCCCAGCGCGCGCTGTAGAAATACACGTACGTGTCGTCGGGCAGGTCCTGCATGTACTCCGACGCCTTCGCGAGTTCCACAGCGAACGTGAAGCGTGCGAGGCCGGTATCTGGAAAATCCCGGAAATAGTACGTGAGCGCTTGGTAGCCGATGAACGCGACGACTCCCGCCACGGCCACTCGCGCCAGGATTTGCCAGTCTCGGGCGAACGACTGCGCGCGGTCCCATAACGTTGCGAGAGGCACCGCGGCGATCACCGCGACGAACGGTACGAGGCCCAGCGATCGGCGAAACAGCGCGTTATAGGTAAATTCGCTGGCCAACGGAAGGAAGACGAACGCTGCCAGGACGGTGGCGGCCGCCGGATTGCGCCACTTCGAGGCCAACATGAGAAGGCCCACAGCAACGAGGACGACAGAAGCGCGATCCACCATGGCGCGCGCGCCAGCGGCGTCTGCGCCGTCAGGCTCGCCTTTCCAGAACACGGCCGAGTAGAAATCCTGGACTCGCCCGAGTGAGAAGGTGAGTTTCTCCCACGCGTCTTTCGACTTCCATTCCTCGCTCTCGAAGACCGACACGGTGCGGTGATGATTCAGGTAGCCGTTCTGTGGGTCGGCGGCATACTGAATCATCGGGAGCGCTGCGATGACCGCCGTGACGGCGAACAGCGTGAGACAGAAGGCGGGCCGCGCGATCGCGCGAAGCCACCCACGCCAGCGGTTCTGCCCGGTCTCAGCCGCCGCGAACCATATCAGCGCGACGGCCACCGGGAGCGCGAACACGGGGTACGCGTTGTAAGTGTAGATCCCTGCCCCGAACGAAAGGCCCGCTGCCGCGAATGCAAACGGACTTCGGCTTCGAATGCCCCAAAACAGGAACGCGAGGGTGATCAGCTCCACGAGGGGCCACGAAATGACCATGAAGCCGATGCGGCTGTAATGCAGGTGCCAGAGGCTCACCGAGAGGAGGACCGCGGCGAATATCCCGACGGTCTTGGAGAACATGGTTCGGAAAGCAAGATACGCAAGGGGCACCGTGAGGGTAGCTAAGACTGCCATGGGCAGTCTGACCGCCAAAATGTCCGGGCCGAACAGCTTCTCGAAGGGCGCTACGAAGTAGAGAGGGCCGGCCGGCTGCCCGAGCGCGCTCCCCACGTACGGCCCGATCCACCCCTCTCGCAGGATGCGTTCGGCGTCCAGCCCTGTCCATCCCTCGTCGCCGTGGAGTCCGGGAGGAATCTTCGTGAGTAACACGAGCCGGGGCACCGCCGCGAAGATGGTGAGCCCGGCAAGCAGGAGCGCCTCGGCCCGCAGGCCGGCGAGTTTACCGAGGGCGACCTTCGACAGGGACCGGAGCGCCCATCGCTCGCGGGTTGTGCTCGTGCTGACCGTCGTAGCCACGCCGTCCTACCTCGAGGGTGCGAGCAGGCTTTCGCTCCCTTGGCACGAAGCTTAACCCGCCCAGGCCACCTACGTCACCCGCGGCCCATGGCTACATATCGGCAGGCGGCGAGGCTTCCACCATGGCTATGCTAGCTAGCCCTTCATCGGCTTGTCGGCGGAGATGTAGGCGCTGGTCCAGCCGCGGCCGTCGTCGGGGCCGTGCTCGATGCGGATGCGCTCGAAGCCGGCGGCGCGCAGCTTCTCCGCGAATGCGCCCACCGTCAGCGCGCCAGCCACGCATCCCGCCCATGACGCCAGGTCGCTCTGCTCCTCCGGCGTGGGCTCTCGCACCCACACGATGTCCGACACGCGGAAGCGCCCGCCCGGCTTCAGCACCCGGTACGCCTCGCGCAACACGGCGTCCTTGTCGGGTGAGAGGTTGATCACGCAGTTCGAGATGATGACGTCGACGCTGCCGGAGTCGACCGGGAGCGCCTCGATCTCGCCGGCGCGGAACTCGACGTTGGAGGCGCCGACCTTCGCCAGGTTGCGGCGGGCGAGCTCGAGCATCTCAGGGGTCATGTCGACGCCGATGACCCGGCCCGCGGGACCCACCCGCTGCGCCGCCAGGAAGCAGTCGAGCCCGGCGCCGCTGCCTAGGTCGAGCACGGTTTCGCCTTCGCGAAGCTCGGCCAGCGCGATGGGATTCCCGCACCCGAGCGACAGCTCCGCGACGGTCTCGGGCACGGCGCCCAGCTCCTGCGCCGAGTACAGCCGCTGCGCCCAGCTCGACACTTCCTCTTGCGGCGCTTCGGCCGGGCCGCAGCAGGGGTCGCAGCAGGACGCGGACGTCTCGATCAGGGGGATGGGGTCTTCCTGTTGGAGCCGCTCGCGGGCCCGCGCGGCGTAGCGCTCCTTAACCGCAATCTTGATCTCGTCGGCAGGCGGATTCGGCATGACTCGCTCCTTTCGATTCGCCCGCGGGGCCGAGCAGCCCCCTGGTGACGGCTTGCGACAGATAGGGGAGGACGTGGCCCCAGGCCTCGGCGGCGACGCGGTACGCCCGCCAGCCGCGCTCGGTGAGCTCGCAGACCTTGCGGACGCGCGCCCCCTGGCGTTCCTCGCGGCAGACGATGTACCCGCCGAGCGTGAGTTCGCGGATGGTCGGGTAGATCATGGCGTCGGAAGGCTCGCAGCAATGGTCGCACGCCTCTGCGATGGCCCTGGCGAGCTCGTACCCGTGCATCGGGCGCTCCGCGAGGCTCGCGAGCAGGAAGAAGCGCGAGGCGCTGCGGGCGATGAGGGTATCCCAGTGAGCGCGGGTGTCCATAGCTAGGTCAACGATATATCGGCGGGCTAGGTGTCGTCAAGGGCGGGGAAATCCAGTGGGCCCGGACGTGCCGCGTCACAGGCCCTCGCGCACCAGCGAGTCGAGCGCAAACTCGAAGTAGGTGACCGCCTCGGAGAAGCTGAACCGTTCGCGGTCGTACACCACCGATGGAGGTCCGTCGGCGGGCGTCTCGAGGTGAGCGCCGAGCCGGGGAAACGCGAAGATGCGGAAGCGGCCCATGGGACCTTCCAGAAGCTCCGGCTTTCGCTTGAGCAGCTCGACGTACGCCTCCGCGGCGCGGCGGACGACGTCGGGGTAGTTTCCCGCGACGAGCGAGGCATGGGCGGCGCGCAGCGATTCGCGCAGCGCTTCGTCCTGGATCCGTTCGAGCTTCGCCGGAGGCGCAGGCATGGTCAGATGGAGGAATTGACCGGGTACTCCACGCCGTCGAGCTGCCGCTCGCGCCAGCGCCGGTGCTGTTCGTGGCGCTCCTTGAACTCAGGGAGCACCTTCGTCCCGAACAGGTACAGCGAGTCCATGATGTCCTCGTGCTTCCGGGCGCCCGCCTGCGCGACGAAGATCATGAGGTCGAGGTGCGCGTCCTCGTACTTGCGCAGCGTCTCGCGGATGAACGCCGGGCTGCCGATACAGCCGCCCCGGCGGGACGCCCGCCAGAGGGCCCGCTGCACTTCGTCGGCGGGCTCTTCTTCGCTCGCGCCGCCGGCGTAGCCGCCGAACCCCCGGCCGCCGAAGATGTCCATGCGCCGCTCCGGGGGCGTCTCGAGGAACCGGCGGTACAGGTGGACCTTCGACGGCTCGTGGGCTGCGCCGAGGGGACTGTAGTAGTAGCCCAGAGAGTAGGCGAAGAACTGCGTGCCTTCCACGCCCTTTTCGATGGCTTCGTCGTCCGTCTCGCAGCACATGAGCGAGGACAGCACCGCGAGCGCCGGGTTGATCGCCTTGCCGATGGGGAAGCACTCCTCCCGGATGAGGCGATAGTAGTTCTCGACGCGCTCCTGCGCCTCCTCCGGCGTCTCGAAGGCGAAGCCGAGGGAGCCCATGCCCAGGCGGGCGGCGACCATCGTTGTTTCGCGCCGGGACGACGCCACCCAGAGCGGCGGGTGCGGCTTCTGCAGCGGCTTCGGGATGACGTTGCGGGGCGGCATGCCGAAGTACGCGCCCTCGAACCCCGGATACGGGCTCGAGGTCATCATGTTCACGCACTCGCGGGTCGCCTCCTCCCACATCATCTTCTTCTCTTCGCGGGCGACGCCGAACCCGCCGAGCTCCATCTCCGAAGACGACTCCCCGGTGCCGAATTCGACCCGCCCGTCGCTCACAAGGTCCAGCGTGGCGATGCGCTCGGCGACGCGGGCGGGGTGGTTGTACCGTGGCGGCATGAGGACGATGCCGTGCCCGAGCCGGATGTGCTTCGTGCGCTGGCTGGCGGCGGCGAGGAACACCTCGGGCGCCGAGGAGTGCGAGTACTCTTCGAGGAAGTGGTGCTCGACCTCGAAGACGTAGTCGAAGCCCAGTTTGTCGGCGAGCTCGATCTGCTCGAGCGCGTCCTTCAGCAGGCGATGCTCGGCGTCGGGGTCCCAGTCGTCGCGGTCGGGCGGACGGGGGAGCTGGTGTTCGTAGAAGAGGCCGAATTTCATGGTGGCGTCCTCCCTCGGCGGGATGCGATCACGTCAACGGCCGCCGGTCACGCCGCCCGAGCGGACCAACAGGTCCTCGAGGTGCATCTGCCATTCGAGCGCTGTGCGGCGCTTCTGCGGCGTGTCGGCGAGCTCTTCGTAGATGGCCTGGCCCCACTGGATGTGCCGCTCTTCCTCGAGCAGGATGTGCTCCAGGATGCGGACGGTGGGCGCGTCGCACACCTTGTCCGTGACGAGCAGATGGTGGCGGTAGTACACGGCGAGGTGCGTCTTGAGGACGCGATACAGCCCGACGATGCGCAGGAGCTCGTCGTCCTGCAGCATCATCGTCTCGCAGAAGCGCACGAACTCCTCGTTGGGCGGCTCGGCCCGTGTCGACGAGCGTAGAGTCGGCGGGACGTCCATCTCCATCCCCTCGGTCACGCGGAGCTCGGGGAGCCGCTGCCCGAGCCAGTACGAGTGGATGGAGTCGTGGTAGCAGTGCTCGCCGAAGGCGAACTTGACTTTGATGGTGGGGCAGGAGGAAGCCCACCCTCCCAGGGCCGTCATGCAGACGTTCTCGGCGTAGCGGTAGTTCAGGATACGGCGGGCGTTCTCGTCCACGGAGAAGGCGCCGCCGATGTGCCGCGGGTCGACGGCGAGTTCCAGCGCTCCCATGTTCATGCTCCTCAGGCCGGCGCGGGCGCCTCGCGGAGACGGGCCAGCGCAGCCGCCACTTGCGCCTTGCGCGCCAGCTTCGCTGCGTGCTGCCGGGCGGCCCAGGCCCGCGCCTTCTCCTTCGCCCGCTCGAGCTGCTCGGGCGACGGCCGGTACGGGTCCTCGTCGATGCAGTCCACGGGGCACACCTTCACGCAGATCCCGCAGTCGATGCACCATTCCGGGTCGACGACATGCGTACGGTGACCCGTCGAAAAGTATCGGATGCACTCGGTGGGGCAGGCGCGCCGGCACCAGCTACAGTTGATGCACGCCGCGAGGTCGATGCGGACGGCCACGGCTCACGCGGCCCCTTCCTGCCCCTGGGCGACCGCGCCCGTGCCGAGCGCGGCCATCCCCCGGTCCATTTCCTCCGCGAAGAACCGCCGCAGCTCCTCGGTCTGTTCGCCCGAGAGCCGCGCCCGGAACCCTTCGGACAGCGCGTGCGCGCGCAGCGCCCGTTGCTCCTTCTCGGGGTCGCCCTCGACGAGCTCCTTGATGAAGTAGTCGCCGATGGCGGTGTGAGTAACCTCGTCCGCCCAGTTGTAGTCGTAGACGTGCGCCATGAGCCGGTCGCCGATCTTCTCACCGACGAACGAAGTGTCCTTGAAGAGCTGCAACGCCGCTCCTTCGAGGGACACGTTCGTCATCGAGAGGCTCACCACCGGGTCGCGCATAATCTGCTGCACCTGGTCGGGCATGAGGGTGCCGGCGGCGCCACCGCCCGCCAGCGTGTCGGGATACTCGCCGATGCGCCCTCCGTACGATTCCAGCAGCTCCTTCCCGAGCCAGGCGTGGCGCACTTCGTCCCAGGTCTGGCGGGCCATGGCCATGATTAGCGACCAGGGAACGGGCCACTCCTGCCACTCGCAGACCTTCCGGCTGAAGGCGTCGATGCCCGCGAACTCGGCGCTGACGATGCCGCTGACCAGCGCCTTCCTGAACTCGAGGTTGTCGGGGTCGGCCAGGACCATCTGGCGCAGGAGCTGCAGGTCGTAGTTGGCGGCGTCGCCGAGCCGTGCCGCGAGGCTAGCCCGCTCAGCGTCGTCGATGACCGCGACGGGCCGATACGCCGGCTCCCGGCGCGACGGCAGCTCCCGGACGTGGTCGGCGAACTTCCCCATCGGCGTCCTCCCGGGCGTGTGCGGGTAGTGCAGCGAGTATAGTACGGCGGGCCCCATTCGTAAAGTCCCAGGATTGGCGCTTCTGCAATGATCGGGCCTGAATGATGCAGTTGCGTCAGTAGAAGCGCGGCTCGATTGCGGCCGGAGCATTCTGGCCGCTCCGCGGGAGCGCGCCAGGGCAGGACGCCGCGGCTACTCGAAGGGATACATCACGAGGCCGGTCGCCAGCTTGGGGTAGAAGTAGGTCGACTTCTGCGGCATGCGCTCGCCGGCGTCGGCTACCTTGAGGATGTGCTCGACGGGCGTCGGGTTCAGCAGGAACGCCAGCCGCGCGCGTCCATGCTCGACCGCGAGGCGCGCCTGGTCCGCGTCCTCGGTGTACGATACGACCTCGCCCTCTGCGACGGCGCTCTCGTCGATGCCGAGGCACGCCTTGAGCACAGCGTACTGGAGCACTGCGACGTCCAGGCGCTTCCAGACCGCGGGCTTATCGGGCGGCATCAGGGGCTCGACGGCCTCGAACGACGTCAGCCGCAGCAGGTGATAGCGCTGCTCCTCGAGGCCCAGCGCGCCGAACGCCACGGTCTCGCGCCCCGCGGCGGCCAGGCGCGCCAGCAACCTGAGCAACGCCGTCCCGTCCCACGATCGTGGCGTGACGTCTTCGATCTCGAAGAAGCGGCTCAAGCGGGGTGCGAGGTCGTGCGGCGTCACGGGCGGCCGGAGGAGCCGATGGGCGGGGAGCACGACGAGGCCGGGGTCGTCCGCGGCCACGAGCGCCATGAGGACGAAGTTCTCGGGCTCTTCGCCCGTCCAGCGCTCGCTCTGTGCCTTGCGCTCGTCGCGGTACGCCAGGGCGGTCTCGTAGCGGTGGTGCCCGTCGGCCACGTAGATGACGCGCTCGGAGAACGCCTGCGCGATAGCGGCGTCGTTCCCCTGCGGGAGCGCGAACAGACGGTGGCGCTGCCCGTCGGGAGTCGCCGCCTCGAGGAGGGGCGGGCCTTCCGGCTCCAGGAGCCCGCCCAGCGCGTCGCGGTCGCGGTACAGGCCGAAGACAGGGCTGATGTTCGCCCGGACGCTGCGCAACAGCCGGAGGCGGTCCTCCTTCGGCTTCGGCAACGTCCGCTCGTGGGGGAGGATGACGCCGCGCTCCCAGGGCTCGAGACGTACCGCGGCGATGAGCGCCCGCCGCCGGCGCCGGCCCTCGTGCTGGAACTCCTGCTCGTAGAGGTAGAACCGCGGCCGGTCGTCGAGGACGAGGACGCCCTCCTCTCGCCAACGCCGGAGGTCTGCGGCCGCGCGGGCGTAGCGGTCGCGTCCGGGGGCGTCATCGGGCCGCTCCTCGCCGTACTCCAGCCGGACGACGTTGTACGGGCTGGCCGTGTAGAGCCGGCGCTGTTCGTCGGGGTCGATGACGTCGTACGGTGGTGCGACGAGGCGCGAGGGGTCTCCGGCGACCGCGGGATCGTACCGGAGGGCCCGGAAGGGACGGACGTCAGCCACGCGAGCGCCTCCCTTCGCGTTGACCCGGCGCGGGGCCCTTCCTAGAATGACGCCGTCTCTCCTGGAACGCGCTTCCCACCGTCGAGAGGAGCCTGTGTCGTACTGCATGTTCTGCGAGATCGTGGCCCGTCGCGAGCCGGCCGAGATCCTCTACGAAGACGACGACGTCGTCGTGTTCCGGAACCGGTTGCGCTGGGTGCCGGTGATGCTGCTCGTCGTGCCGCGCAAGCACATGTCCCAGGCGGAGCTGTGGCGGGACATGGGCCCCGTGGGGCGCGTCGCCGTCGAGATGGGCGAGAAGCACTGCCCCAACGGCTTCCGGCTGCTTTCGAACTTCGGGTTCGACGCCATGCAGAGCCAGTACCACGGCCACGTGCATGTGCTGGGCGGCATCTACCTGGGCGAGTACGCCTGACCTCACGCCGCGCCGATCTCCCGCAGCGCCGCCACCTGCGCCTCGAACAGGCGCTTCAGCCCGATATCCGCCAGGCGCAGGATTTCGTCCATGAGGGCGCGCGGGAACGGATGCCGTTCGGCGGTCCCCTGCACCTCGACGTACAGGCCCTCGGCCGTCATGACGATGTTGAAGTCGACGTCGGCCCGCGCGTCTTCGTCGTACGTGGGATCGAGCACCGGGACGCCTTCGACCACCGCGACGCTCACCGCCGCCACGGCGGTCCGCAGAGGTATCGAGCCGAGCTCCCGTTCGTCGACGAGGCGCTGAAACGCCTGTCGCAGGGCGACGTAACCCCCCGTGATGCTGGCGCAGCGGGTGCCCGCGTCGGCGCGGATGACGTCGCAGTCGACCGTGAAGGTCCGCTCGCCCAGGATGTCGAGGTTCGTGACGGCGCGAAGCGAGCGCCCGATGAGGCGCTGAATCTCCTGACTGCGGCCGCTCTGGCGTCCTTCGCGGGCCTCGCGAGGCGTCCGCACGATGGTGGCGCGCGGCAGCATGCCGTATTCCGCCGTCACCCAGCCGGACGTGGTGCCCCGGAGAAAGGGCGGCTGGCGGTCCTCCACGGAGGCGGTGCAAACGACGACCGTGTCGCCCATCTCGATGAGGGCCGACCCCTCAGCGTGCGGGAGGTAGTTCGGCGTGATCCGCACGGGACGGAGTTCGTCGGGGCGTCGGCCGTCGGGGCGCAGGGGACGTTCGCGCGCGGTCATGTGGCGGTGCGAGTATAGCCCGCCGCCGTCGGCGAACGAAAGCGCGCCAGGCGCCCGTTCACTCGATGGCCTCCAGCAGGTAGTGGAGGTCCAGTTCGGGGTTTTCGTAGCGCACGAGCGGGCGCTCCGGCGTGTCGGCGTACCAGGCGAACAGGGTCGCGCCGCCGCCCTGCACCTCCACGCGCCACGCGTCGAAGGCGCCGGCCGGCGTCTCCACCCGCTCCGGACCGCTCACCCGCAGGGTCACCGGCACCGTGCGGCGCCGGGTCGATAGCACGGCGTTGTACGCGCCCTCGTATCCGTCTCGAAGCTCGATGGTCCGCCACAGAAAGAGGCTCGTCTCGTTGTCGTAGTAATGGTCCGGAAGCCGCAGCGGATTGGTCCGCTGATCGCCGTCCGTCTTCTCGGTCAGCTCGACGATGTCCTCGTCCGGCCGGTAGACGGCCGTGAACTCCGTGGTCTCGTCCTCGCTCACGATGGTTCTGGTCACCCGCAGCGGCTTCAAGGTCGCGGCGTCGACGCGAACCTCGCTGTCGTCCGTGGTTCTGCCGCTGTCGAACGACGACCGCAGCACGTATTGCTCGCCGTCACGTTCGATGGAGAGCGTGGCGTCGCCCACGTCGTTCCCGTCGTCGTCGACCATGCGATAGCGCGCCGTCTCGCGGTCCGGCCACGGGATGCCGGCGACGACGTCCGACGTCTGAACCTGCGGCGCTTCTTCGGGCGCCGCGCAGGCGACGGCGAGCGAGATGACGAGCGGCAGGGCGAGCGCGAGGAGGCGAGACATCGGCACCATCGTATCGGGGGCGGGACGGTCGCGAAAGCGGAGCCTCAGGCGCCTACGGCCGCCGTGGCCACGGCGCGCACCCGCTCGAGCGCCTCCTCGATGTCCGCGCGCGTGATGCCGTAGTGGGTGTTCATGCGTAGGCGGCCGTAGCCGATGGCCGTGGTGAGCACGCCGCGCTCGCGAAGCCGGCGGGCGAAGTCCGCGGGGTCCATCGACGTGACCTCGAAAATCACGATGTTGGTCTGCACCTTCGCAGGGTCGATGACGACGCCGGGGATCACGGCGAGCCCTTCGGCGAGCACCCGCGCGTTCTGGTGATCTTCGGCGAGCCGCTCGACCATCGTCTCGAGGGCGACGATGCCCGCAGCGGCGAGGACGCCCGCCTGCCGCATGCCGCCGCCGACCATCTTGCGCATCTTCCGGGCGCGGGCCACGAAGTCGGCGCTCCCGCACACGAGCGACCCGACGGGCGCGGAGAGCCCCTTCGACAGGCAGAAGCTCACAGAGTCGACGTCCTTCGTCAGTTCGGTCACCGGGACCCCGAGGGCAACGGCGGCGTTGAACACGCGGGCGCCGTCGAGGTGCACCGGGATACCGTGGCGATGGGCCACGCCGGAGATGGCGGCGGTGTCCTCGGGCGTGAGGACGGCGCCGCCGCAGCGGTTGTGGGTGTTCTCGATGCAGACGAGCGCCGTGCGAGGGAAGTGGATGTTCTCGCCCCGGATCGTCGCCTCGACCTCGGCGGGGTCCATCATGCCCCGCTCGTCGTTGCGCACGGGGCGGAGCTGGATGCCGCCGAGGCCGGCGGCGCCGGCGACCTCGTAGTGGAGGATGTGGGCCTCGCTGCCGACGATGGCTTCATCGCCCCGCCCGCACCACGCCAGGAGCGACACCAGATTGGCCATGGTGCCGCTGGCGACGAACAGCGCGGCTTCCTTGCCCGTGCGCTCGGCGGCCATGCGCTCGAGGCGGTTCACCGTCGGGTCTTCCCCGAAGACGTCGTCGCCGAGCTCGGCCTCGGCCATGGCCCGGCGCATCTCGGGCGTCGGCAACGTCACCGTGTCGCTGCGCAGATCGATGACGCGCTCGGTCACGGGCGCCGCTCCCACAGCGACTGATAGTGGTCGGCGCCCAGGATGGCGGCGATCTCCTCGGCCCGCTCCTCCCGACGGAGCTGCTCCAGCGCGAGGTCGCACTGCTCCTGCGTCCCCACGTACCCGAGGTCGACCAAGCGCTCGACGATGCGGTCCCAGACGCCGCTGGTGACGAGGGTCTCGACGTGCCGCGGCCACACGAAGGACATCAGCCGCTCGGGAACGCGGAAGCGGGGGCGGAGCTGCTTGATGCTCTTGAACCGCTCTTCGATGGAGGCCGCCGGAGGCACCACGCGGATCAGCGGGCCCTCGTCCTCCCGCGTGCGCGCGTCGATGAGGAGTCGCTTCTGGATGAGCGCGAAGCGCACCACCAGGACGTCGGCGGTGTCGATGACGTGGTGGACCTCGTCGAGGTCGATGCCGAAGTCGGGTTCCACTGCCCCTCCGAAACGATGAATGACCCGCCGGCGGCGGGTCACTCCGTGTGGACCGCTCGACGTCAGTCTAGGGCCGCTCGCCTGAGGGGGTCAAGTTCGACGGTCTTGGGGCAGCCCGCCCTTGCCTACAGCGTCTTCACCATCGCGGCGATCTGGTCGGGCGTGAACGCCTTCAACGTCGTGGTAGTGACGTTGCCCTGCGACGCCAGCCACATCGCGTACGAGATGGCCACCTCGTCCGACGGCGCCTCGCCGATGGCGACGTAGTCGTAATCGCCGGTCACCAGGTAAAAGCCGACCACTTTGCCGCCCATCGACTCGAATTTCCTCACCCCTTCCGCTGTTCGGGCGGGCGCGTTCTTGATGTCGCGCGCTCCCTGTTCGGTGAGCTTCATGAGAAGCATGTACGTTTGCATCACCCGGCCTCCTTCTGCTCGACATGATGCGGCTCACGGGTGCAGGCGCGGGCGTCCACATTTCCAGTCAACCACCCGTCGGGTGACGATAGCAGTGCCATCCAGCCTGTCTCAGCCAATGTTTCGGGCCCGGCTGTCCCGGGCTGCAGCCGATGGCGGGTTCACCCCTGGTTGAACCGCGGCGGGCGCTTCTCCCGGAAGGCGGCGATGCCCTCCCGCGCATCCGGGTGGTGGTCCGAGATCGCGGTCTTGGTCGCGATGTCGTCGAGCGCCTGGGCGAACGTCATCTCAGCGGCGTTGTACACGGCCCGCTTGAGGAGGCGCATCGCCACCTGCGGGCCCTCGGCCAGCTCGCGGGCCAGCGCCAGCGCGCGGTCGAGGAGCGCCTCGGGCGGGACCACCTCGTGCACGAGGCCCAGGTCGAGCGCCTCCTGCGCGCTCACGATGCGGTTCCGCATGAGGAAGTCCATGGCCTTCGCGACCCCCAGGAGCTGCACGAGGAGGTACTGACCGCCTTCGTCCGGCAGGAGGCCGAAGCGCAGCGTGGCGCTCCCCAGCCGCGCTTCCGTCGATGCGATACGGAAGTCGCACGCCAGCGCCAGCGAAAGCCCCGTCTGGATCGCGACGCCGTTGATGGCGGCGATGGTCAGCTTGTCGAGATTGCGCACGGCGACGTTGAGGGGCTGCGACAGCGCCCGCAACCCGTCATAGGTGCCGATGGGCGTGTGGTGGCCGGGCGGGATGTCGGGGACGAGCGCCCGCGCCCCGCCGGGCGGCCTCCGGCCACTGATGTCGTCGCCCGCGGAGAACGCCCGGCCCGACCCCGTGAACACGACGACGCGGACGGCGTCGTCCATCTGCGCCTGGAGGAGTGTCTCGACCAGATCGCGCTTCATCCCCTGCGTCATGCCGTTCAGCCGCTCGGGCTGGTTGAACGTGATGAGCGCAATGCCGGGGTCGTGAAGCGCGACCTCGAACCCGCGGAAGACGCCCGTTTCCATCGTCACTCCCCGGTGAAGGTCGGCTGGCGCTTCTCGACGAACGCCTTCGCCGCCTCGCGGTGGTCGTTGGTCATGCCCGAGAGCCGCATGTTGAGCGCTTCCTGGTCGAGCAGCGTGAGCAGGTCGCAGTGCTCGCTGCGGTTCAGGTTCTCCTTCATCCGCGCGTAGGCCAGCGTCGGACCGGTGGCGAGCCGGTGCGCCAGCTCCATCGTCTCTTCCTCGAGCCGGTCGTGGGGCACGACGCGGTTCACCATGCCGATGCGGTAGGCCTCCTCGGCGTCGATGATCTCGCCCGTGAAGTAGAGCTCGCGGGCCTTACCGATGCCCACCAGCCGCGGCAGGAAGTACGATCCTCCGAAGTCGCCGCTGAAGCCCACGTTGCGGAACACCGTGCCGAACTTCGCGCGGTCGGAGGCGATGCGCAGGTCGCACGCCAGGGCGAGGCTGAGCCCGGCGCCGACGGCGTGCCCGTTGACCATGGCGATGGTGGGCTTGGGCATGGTGTGCAGCATGTAGCTCGTGGCGCGCTGGCTCTCGCGGAGGATCTCGACGCCGCGGTAGAGCAGGTAGGCGGCCGACCGGCGGCCATCGCCGCCGCCCGCGCCCAGCGCCTCGCGTCCCGCGGCCATGTCTTTGACGTCGCCGCCGGCGCAGAAGGCACGTCCGGCCCCGGTGAGCACCACGCAGCGGACGTCGGGGTCGCGGGCGCAGTCGGCGAGATGCTGCGCGAGCAGAGGCATGAGCTGGCCGCCCATGGCGTTCAGGCTCTCGGGGCGGTTGAGGGTGATGAGCGCGACACCGTCGGGCCGCTTCTCGAACAGAACATCGGGCATCTCGCACCTCCGGGACTCGGTGAATTCGGGGCGTCACGACTCGCGGACGCGGGCGACGGGCTCATTATGCGCCTGCGCCGCCCCGCTGTCGATGGAGGTGAGCCGTCTGAACGTCGCGGAGCGCGCTCCGAGCGCCTATGGGTAGATGCCGCGGATCTGGACGGCTTCGACGACGCGGGAGATGGCCAGCATGTAGGCCGCTTCGCGGAAGGAGACCCGGTGGCGTTCGGCCAGCCCCGCCACGTCCTCGAAGCTCTTCACCATCACCCGCTCCATCCGGCTGTTGACCTCGCCCTCTTCCCAGAAGAAGGACTGCAGGTCCTGCACCCACTCGAAGTACGAGACCACGACGCCGCCCGCATTCGCCAGAATGTCCGGGACGACGAACACGCCGCGCTCGGCGAGGATGCGGTCGGCCTCGGCGGTGATGGGTCCGTTCGCCGCCTCGACGATGACGGGCGCGCGGATGCGGTCGGCGTTGCGGGCGGTGATCTGCCCCTCCAGCGCCGCCGGGATGAGCACGTCGACGGGGAGCTCGAGCAGCTCTGCGTTCGTGATGTGGTCGCCCGGATGCTCCGGGGGCAGCATTCCCCGCTCGCGTTTCGCGTGGACGAGGGCCTCGATGTCGAGGGCGGCGCCCTCGGTGTAGATGCCGCCTGACGAGTCGCTGACGGCGACCACCTTTGCGCCCGCTTCGCACAGCAGCCGGGCGGTGACGCTGCCGACATTGCCGAAGCCCTGGACAGCGACGGTCGCGCCTTCGAGCGACCGGCCCAGGTGACGCATCGTCTCGCGCACGATGACAGACACGCCGCGCCCGGTCGCTTCCTCACGGCCGAGGCTCCCGCCTACGCTGGGCGGCTTCCCTGTCACGACGCCGGCCACGGTATGTCCGTGGTGCATCGAGTACGTGTCCATCATCCAGGCCATCACCCGCGCGTCGGTGCCGATGTCCGGCGCCGGGATGTCCTCCTCGGGGCCGATGAGGATGCTGATCTCCGTGGTGTACCGCCGGGTCAGGCGCTCGAGCTCGCCTTCCGAGAGCGCCTTGGGGTCGACGATGACGCCGCCTTTGGCCCCGCCGTAGGGGAGGTTGGCGACGGCGTTCTTCCACGTCATCCACATCGCGAGCGCCTTCACTTCGTCGAGCGAGACGCTCGGGTGGTACCGGATACCCCCCTTCGCCGGACCCCGCGCGGTGTTGTGCTGAACCCGGTAGCCCGTGAACACGCGGGTGGTGCCGTCGTCCATCTTCACGGGGAAGTGGACGGTCAACTCGCGGTTGGGCCGGCGGAGGAGTTCGCGCAGGCCCGGGTCGATGCCCAGTCGTTCGGCGACGGCGTCGAACTGAGCGACCGCCGTGTCGAAGGCGCTGCCGGGGCCGTCGACGCCCGGGGGCGCCTCCCGGGTGGTCGTGCGGGTGGGGTTTTCGGTCATGGTCGGGCTCCTCGTGCAAGCGAGCGGGTCACTGTGTACAGCATCGCACGGCGGAGCGGCGCCGTGAAGTTGGGGAAAACGGAGCGGCCCCTGCCGAAGCAGGGGCCGCAGCGCTCTTCGCTGGTCGCCCGCTCACTCCTCGTCGAAGTCGGGCTCCGCTGTGAACCGCTCGGGGAAGCCAGGGGCGATCGGCGGCTCTTCGGGCTCCGAGAGCTCGATCTCGCCCAGGTCGGGCTCCTCGAGCTCCGCCTCGGGCTCCTCGATCTCCTCGGGTTCCTCGCCCTCCACCTCGTCCTCGGGAAGCTCTTCCAGCTCCGGCTCGGGCGGCGGGACGACCTCGTGGGCGACGAGACCGCCTTCCTCGAGGCGCTCCGGGCGCGGTAGCTCGCGCGGCGGTGGCGGCGGGAGCTCGATTGGCGCGCGGGCCGGGATGAGCTTCCCGATGATCACGTTCTCCTTCAGGCCCAGCAGATGGTCCGTCTGTCCGGCGATGGCCGCCTCGGTGAGCACGCGCGTCGTCTCCTGGAACGACGCCGCCGCGAGGAAGCTGTCGGTGCTGAGCGACGCCTTGGTCACGCCGAGCAGGACGGGCACGGCCGTGGCCGGCTCGCCGCCTTCGGCGAGCACCTTGGCGTTGATCTCCTCGTACTGGAAGCGGTCGACCAGCTCGCCGGGCAGGAGGTCGGTGTCGCCGGGCGAGTCCACCCGCACCTTGCGCAGCATCTGCCGGACGATGACCTCGATGTGCTTGTCGTTGATAGTCACGCCCTGGGAGCGGTAGACCTTCTGCACCTCGTCGACCAGGTAGAGCTGCACCGCCTCGGGGCCCATGATCCGCAGGATGTCCTGCGGGTTGAGGGACCCGTCGGTGAGCTGCTGGCCGGCGACCACGTGCTCGCCCTCCGAGACGCGGATGCGGGCCGTGGCCGGCACCGGGTATTCGCGCTCCTCGCGCGCCTCGTAGACGATGGAGAGCCGGTTCTTGCGCCGCTTGTCGAACACCACGCGGCCCGCGATCCGGGCGACGATGGGCGCCGGCTCCGGCGGCGCGACGGCGGTGGCCTCCGCCGCAGGCGCCTCCTCGCCCTCGCCCGCTTCGGCCGTCTCCGCCTTCTTCTTGCGCGAGCGGGCCGGCGCCTCAGCGGGCGCCTCGGGGATGGCCAGCGGCGTGCCCTGGTCCACCTCCTGGCCCTCCTCGACGACCAGCTTCATCCCCTGCGGGATCTCGTACTCGTCGCTGAAGGTGTCGGTCGAGACGACGCGGATGCGGTTCATGTCGCCTTCGCGCACGATCTCGACGACGCCGTCGATCTCCGACATCACCGCCTGGCCTTTGGGGACGCGGGCCTCGAAGAGCTCCTCGACACGCGGGAGGCCGCTCGTGATGTCCTCGCCCGCGACGCCGCCCATGTGGAAGGTGCGCATCGTGAGCTGCGTGCCCGGCTCGCCGATGGACTGCGCGGCGATGATGCCGACGGCCGCGAGCTTGTGCACCAGCTTGCCCGTGGCGAGGTTCCGCCCGTAGCAGAGGGCGCACAGGCCGCGACGCGCCTGGCAGGACAGCGGCGACCGGACGTAGACCTTATCGAAGCCGGCCTCCTCGATGCGGCGCGCGACCTCTTCCGTGATCTCCTGGTTCCGCAGCACGATGACCTCACCCGTCTCCGGGTGGAGCACATCGGCGGCGGCGTAGCGGCCAATGATGCGCTCCGCGAAGGACTCGAGCACGCCGCTCTCAGGCCGGCGCAGCCACACGCCCTGCGTGGTCTCGCAGTCGTCCTCCAGGATGATGACGTCCTGCGCTACGTCGATGAGCCGGCGGGTGAGGTAGCCCGAGTCGGCCGTCCGGAGCGCGGTGTCCGCGAGGCCCTTGCGCGCCCCGTGGGTCGAGATGAAGTACTCGAGCACGGAGAGGCCCTCGCGGAAGCTCGCGCGGATGGGCAGCGGGATGATCCGGCCGGAGGGGTCGGACATCAGGCCGCGCATGCCGGCCATCTGCCGGATCTGGGTGATGTTCCCCTTGGCGCCGGAGATGGCCATCATGTACACGGAGCCGTACTGCTCCAGGTTGCGCTGGATCGCCTTCTCCACCTCGTCGGTGGTGCGCTGCCAGATGGCGACGGTCCGCTCGTAGCGCTCCTGCTCGGCGATGAGGCCCATCTGGTACTCTTCGTCGATCTCCGCCATCTCCTGTTCGGCGCGCTCCAGGAGCTCCGCCTTCTCGGGCGGGATGCGCAGGTCGTTCACCGAGATGGTGATGCCCGACCGGGTGGCGTACTGGAACCCGATCTTCTTGATGCGGTCCACCATCTCGGCCGTGGCCTCATTGCCCAGAAGCTGGTACGCCTTCGCCACGATCTGCTTGAGGTTCTTCCGGTCCATCTCGACGTTCCAGTCTTCGACCGTGAAGACCTCGGGCAGGATGTCGGCGAAGATGATCCGCCCCACGGTGGTCTCGACGAACTGGCCGCCCGTGCGGGCGTCGCGCACCAGGATCGGCGCGTGGAGGTCGACGACGCCCAGGTCGTGGGCGAGCCGCGCCTCCTCGAAGCTCCCGTACACGCCCTGCGTCCGCGCCGCCAGCGCCGCCGCGCCGTTCCCCTTGGCGCCGTTCTGGTCGCCCCGGTACGCGCCCTTGGCGTTGGGGTTGCGCAGGGTCAGGTAGTAGCACCCGAGCACCATGTCCAGCGTCGGCGCCACAATGGGCTCGCCGGAGCCCGGCGAGAGCAGGTTGTGCGTCGAGAGCATCACCTGGCGCGCCTCGGCGACGGCCTCGCGCGACAGCGGGACGTGGACCGCCATCTGATCGCCGTCGAAGTCGGCGTTGAAGGCGGTGCACACCAGCGGGTGGATCTGGATGGCGCTGCCTTCGATGAGCACCGGCTCGAACGCCTGAATGCCCAGGCGGTGCAGCGTGGGCGCGCGGTTCAGGAGGACGGGCCGGGTGCGGATGACCTCATCGAGGACGTCCCAGACCTCGGGACGGGCGCGCTCCACGATGCGCTTCGCGCTCTTGATGTTGTGGGCCATGCCGCGGGCGACGAGGGCGTGCATGACGAACGGCTTGAACAGCTCGAGCGCCATCCGCTTCGGCAGGCCGCACTGGTGAAGCTTGAGCTCGGGGCCGACGACGATCACGGACCGGCCAGAGTAGTCGACGCGCTTGCCGAGCAGGTTCTGGCGGAAGCGGCCCTGCTTCCCTTTGAGCATGTCGCTCAGCGACTTGAGCTTGTGGTTGCCCGAGCCCGACACCGCGCGCCCGCGGCGGCCGTTGTCGATGAGCGAGTCCACCGCCTCCTGCAGCATCCGCTTCTCGTTCCGGATGATGATCTCGGGTGCCCCCAGCTCGAGCAGCCGCTTGAGCCGGTTGTTCCGGTTGATGACCCGGCGGTAGAGGTCGTTCAAGTCACTCGTCGCGAAGCGCCCGCCGTCGAGCTGGACCATCGGGCGCAGGTCCGGGGGCAGGACGGGCAGGACGGTGAAGATCATCCATTCCGGGCGGTTGCCGCTCTTCCGGAGCTGCTCGACGACCCGGAGCCGCTTCGTCGCCTTCTTCCGGCGCTGTCCGGACGACGAGTAGATCTCCGCCTGCAGGCGCTCCCGCAGCCGGTTGATGTCGAGGCGCTGGAGCACTTCGAGGACCGCCTCCGCGCCCATGCCGGCGCGGAACACACCGGGGTACCGCTCCTCGAGCTCGCGGTACTTGGCCTCGGGGAGCAGGGTGATGCGGTCCGCCTCAACGGGGTCGACCAGGTCTTCGAGCTCTCGGATGCGCTCCTTGAACTCGCTCTCGACGGCCTCCCGCTCGGTGCGCACGCGCTCCTCGAGCGGCTGGAGCTTCTCGAACGTCTCGTCGCGGACCTGCTGGGCGGCGGCGTCCGCCAGGAGGTTGACGTCGCTCTTGCGGGCCGCGATGTCGGCTTCGATGGCCTGCACCTGGGCCTGGGCGATGCGCTTCAGGCCCTCGATGGTCTTGGCCGTCACGTCCTGGCCCTCTTCGACGATGGTCGCGTCGCCGAGGGTCACGGTCTTCGTGGCCTTCTTGCCCACGAGCTGCTTGAGCTCCTGCTCGAGGGACTGGGCGGTGGCCATGAGCGCGTCGGTCGACGCGAGGAGCTCCTCGTCGAGGCGGGCGAGGTCGTTCTGGCGCTGCGTCTCGATGTCCTGGAGCCGCTCATCACGCGAGAGCTGGAGCGCGGCGATCTCCTCCTCGACCGCCTGCACGCGGGCCGAGACCTCCTTCTCCATCTCCTGGTGGAGCCGGTCGAGGGCGCGCTTCTTCGCCGCCTCGTCGACCTCGGTGACCATGAACTGCGCGAAGTAGAGGACGCGCTCGAGGGACCGCGGCGACATGTCGAGCAGGAGGCCGATGCGGCTCGGCGTGCCCTTCACGAACCAGATGTGGCTCACGGGCGACGCCAGCTCGATGTGGCCCATGCGCTCACGCCGCACCTTGCTGCGGGCCACTTCGACCCCACACTTGTCGCAGATGATGCCCTTGTACCGGACGCGCTTGTACTTGCCGCAGTAGCACTCGAAGTCCTTGGTCGGCCCGAAGATCTTCTCGCAGAAGAGGCCGTCCTTCTCCGGCTTGAGCGTGCGGTAGTTGATGGTCTCCGGCTTCGTCACTTCGCCGTACGACCACGACCGGATCTGCTCCGGCGAGGCGAGCGAGATACGGATGGCGTTGAAGTCGTTCACCTCAAGCACTGAGCGGCTCCTCCCTGGTCTCCAGCCTGGTCATCATCGCGCCGATCTCGGCGCTGGGTTCGTGTTCGGGCTCCCCGACGAATTCGACGCGCTCTTCGTCCTCGTTCAGCACTTCGACGGCGAGCCCGAGGCTCTGTAGCTCCTTCACGAGGACCTTGAACGACTCGGGGACGCCGGGTTCGAGGATGTCCTCGCCCTTGACGATGGCCTCATACGTCTTTACGCGCCCGACGACGTCGTCGGACTTGACGGTCAGCAGCTCCTGCAGGATGTGGGCGGCGCCGTAGGCTTCGAGCGCCCACACCTCCATTTCGCCGAAGCGCTGGCCGCCGAACTGCGCCTTCCCGCCGAGCGGCTGCTGCGTAATGAGCGAGTAGGGGCCGGTCGAGCGGGCGTGGATCTTGTCCTCCACCAGGTGGACCAGCTTCATCATGTAGATGTAGCCCACGGTCACCGGCTGCGCGAACGGCTCGCCGGTGCGCCCGTCGTAGAGAATCTGCTTGCCGTAGATGGGCGGCGCTTTGCCCGCCTCCGCCCACGCCTGCGCGCGGGACTCGAGCTCTTCCATCGGCAGGCCGCGCACGTCCTTCTCGCCGCACTCGCGCTCGAGCCAGAGTTCGAGACAGGCGCGCTTGGCGGCGCCCAGGTTCGTGTCGTCCAGAATCTCCCGGGCGATGTACCCCTGCTCCCGCAGCCACTCTTCGAAGCGCGGGACGTCCAGGTTCTCGCCGTAGATGGCGGCGCCGTTCGACGCGTTGATGCCCGGCACGATGGCCCGGGCCTGGAGCGCCAACCACGCCCGGCCCAGCGCGTCCTCGATGGCCCTGTCGTTGGCGCCGTCGAACACCGGCGTCACCGCCCGGAAGCCGAGCGTCTGCGCCGCCCAGCCGAGGTGCGTCTCGAGGATCTGGCCCACGTTCATCCGGCTCGGCACGCCGATGGGGTTGAGGATGATATCGACGGGCGTGCCGTCCGCCAGATGGGGCATGTCCTCCACCGGCAGGATGCGGGCGATCACGCCCTTGTTCCCGTGCCGCCCGGCCATTTTGTCGCCTTCGGACAGCTTGCGCCGCTGGGCGATGGAGACGCGCACGAGCTGGTTCACCCCGGCGGGGAGCTCGTCGTGCGTCTCCCGCGAGAAGACCTTCACGTCGATGACCTTGCCCCGCTCGCCGTGCGGCACCCGGAGGGACGTGTCCTTCACCTCGCGGGCCTTCTCGCCGAAGATGGCGCGGAGCAGCTTTTCCTCGGCCGTGAGCTCCGTCTCGCCCTTGGGCGTGATCTTGCCCACGAGGATGTCGCCGGCGTTCACCTCCGCGCCGATGCGGATGATGCCGTTCTCGTCGAGGTCCTTGATCGCGTCTTCGCCGACGTTGGGGATGTCGCGCGTGATTTCTTCGGGCCCCAGTTTCGTGTCGCGCGCTTCCACTTCATATTTCTCGATATGCACCGAGGTAAAGCGATCCTCCTGCACGAGCCGCTCGGAGATGAGTATGGCATCCTCGAAGTTGCCGCCTTCCCACGAGAGGAAAGCCACAACCGCGTTTTGGCCGAGGGCCAGCTGGCCGCTTTCGGTCGAGGATGAATCGGCAATGATGTCGCCCTTCTTCACCACCTGACCTTTCACCACCGAGGGACGCTGGTCAATGCAGGTGCTTTGATTCGAGCGATGATATTTTCGCAGTTGATAGGTGCGAAGCCCGCTGCGCTTCTCTTTAATGACGATTTTGCTGCCCGTCACAGAGACGACTTCGCCATCCTCTTCGGCCACAACCACCTGCCCGGAGTCGAGCGCCGCGGCATGCTCCATGCCTGTGGATACCAGCGGAATCTCCGG
>DATLZC010000110.1:0-2840 GCA_035574215.1 Dehalococcoidia bacterium
GCGTGGGTGAGGAACGTCGTCGCCTTGATGGGGTCGTAGCCCAGCACCAGGCTCACGGTGCCGTGGAGCACGCCTCCGGGCTTGGGCTGGCCTTCGGATACGGCGGTGGGCGACGCCGCCGTCGGCGTCTCTTCGCCCTCCTCACCTCCTCCACAGGCGGCGGCGAAGGCGAGACCGCCGCCTCCGACGGCCGCCAGTTGGAGCGCCCGACGGCGGCTCAACCGCTGCTGGGCGTACCTGTCCCAGAAGGAACGTCCTCGCATGGATTCTCCCTCCTACGGAACTCGCGCACGGACACTCGGGCGCCGCGCGCCGGGGCCGCTCCCCGGAACCCCCTCTGTCACGCACGGCACCGGCCACCATGATACTCCCGGCGCCGTGGGGACGCGATGTGCCTTCCGATCTCCTCGGAGGCCGCGCCCGGCGCGTACAGTACCCGTTCCGGACGGCGGTTTCAACCTTCTCACGTGAAGATACGAAGAGGAGACGGCCGCGGCCGTCTCCCCTCGCTGGTCTGTGGTGCGATCTCGGCTCAGGACGGGCGTCCCGACCAGCTCGGGTCGTCCTTGTCGAGCCACGTGTTCGCGAACGAGTGGTTGTACCCGAACCAGGTGCGCGGCGGCGGCGGGTTCTTGAAGTACGGCCAGCGCAGGCTCTCGCCCCACTGACTGATGTAATCCAGGCGCACCACGATGTCGTCCAGCAGCCGCTTCTGGATCTCGAAGCCGATCTCGCGGCGCTTCTCGTTGTCGAACTCCTGCCGCTGCTGCTCCAGCAGGCGGTCCAGATCCGGGTCCGAGAGGCCGAACGAGTTCTTCGTTCCCTTGCTGTGGTAGTAGGGATAGACCCAGTCGTCGAGGTCGACCCAGCCGTTGTCGTACCCGAGACTGAAGATACAGCCTCCCGGGCTCCCGATGCTGTTCGCGAGGAAGCACTCCCCCAACCGCGTGTAGCCCGCAGGGTCGACCTCGGCGTCGAGCTTCACGCCCAGCGTCTCCTGCAGCATGCGGTCGATGGAGGGCAGCAGCGTGTCCGGGATGTACGCCGGGATGCCGGCCACCACGACCTTGATGGACTTCACTTCGCCGCCCGTCGCCGCGTCCCAGAGCTTCTTCGCCTCCGCGATGTCCTGATCGCGGTCGGCGCCGGTGCGGTAGCCCGGGCGCGAGAGCAGCTCGTCCTGGGGCAGCGCCCACATGACCATGGGCCAGGCCACGGGACCGTTCACGCGCCAGCGGTTCCCGAAGAGCTGCTGCCCCATGATGTGACGGTCGAGCACCCAGTGCACCGCCTTGCGGGCGCGGGGGTCGTTGAACGGCGGGCTCCCGGTGAAGAAGCGCGAGTTCACCGCGCCGGCGGTGCCCACCCCGCGCGTGTACAGTACGCGGTCGCCCAACTCCTGCCGCACACGGTTGAAGTTGTTCTCGTCGTCGAACCCCGTCGAGTCGATCTGCTTCGACTTGAAGGCCTGCTCGACGACCTGGTCGTTCTGCGGCGTCCAGATGGCCTCGTAGGCGTCGATGAACGGCCGGCCCGTGCCGACGCCGTCAGGGTTGTCGTCGGCGGCGTGCCACTTCGGGTTCCGGACGACGCGGACGACGTTGAGGGGCTCCATCTTGTCGAGGATGAACGGCCCGGCGCCGACCATCCGCTTGTCCTCGTTCATCTCGTCGTTGTCATCGACGGTCTCGCGGGCCACGATCGCGCCGTTGGGGTCGGCCAGGAACGCCAGAAACGGCGACAGCGGCGACTTCATCCGGATGCGCAGCGTCTTCTCGTCCACGACCTCCATCGTGTCGATCTGGTCGTAGTGGCCCCGGCGGTAGTACAGGGCGCTGCGCGGGCTCGAGGTGTTGAGCTGCCGCTCGATGCTGTACTTCACGTCCTCCGCCGTCACCGGCCGGCCCGCGAGCGTGGGGAAGTTCGCGCGGATCGCCGGCGTGTCGTGCCACGTGGCGTTCGGCCGGATGCGGATGATGTAGGTGAGCTCGTCGGGCTGCTCCGGCATGCCCGGCCCGCCGTCTGGCGCCGCCGAGAGATCGGGCCGCATGATCTCGTGCACCTCGTCGTCGAACGAGAGAATCTTCGCGAAGACGACGGAGTGCATCGCGTACATGGGCCCGAACTGCGTCTGGTGCGGGTCCCGCGTGTCGAGCGGCAGGGCGTCGAAGCCGAAATAGCGGACGACGCCGCCTCGTCCGTTGGGGCCGACCGGCTCGAGAGCCTCGCCCGCCGGCGTGGGGCTGCCGGCTGGTGAAGGCGTCCGTCCTCCTCCCTCCTCGCCGCCGCCACCGCCGCACGCGGCCGCGACCACCGCCCCCGCGCCCGCCAGGGCGGCGCCGCCGAGCAGCTTCCGACGCGACAGCCGCCGCGCCTGTAACCGCTGCCAGTATCCTCCGTCACGCATCGTGTGCTCCCTTCCTTCCTCCTGCTGGTTCGTGGCGACTCGAGATGGGGACGTTGGAGCGCGAACGACGTCACACTCTCAGGCGCGGGTCCAGCACGTCGCGCAGCGCGTCGCCCGCGAGGTTGAACCCGAGCACGGCCATGGTGATGGCGGCGCCGCTGAACAGCGCCTGCCACGGAGACGAGTACACGAAGCGCCTGCCCTCGTTCAGCGTGTCGCCCCACGAGATGCCCGGCGGCGCCACGCCGAGGAACGAGAGGCTCGCTTCGGCGATGATCACGGACCCGATGCCGATGGTGAAGACGACGATGATGGGCGCCGCGACGTTCGGCAGGATGTGCAGCGCCATGATGCGCCAGTCGGAGCACCCGATGACCCGCGCCGCCTCCACGTACGGCGTCTCCCTGAGCGCCAGCACGCTCCCGCGCACGAT
>DATLZC010000111.1:0-7344 GCA_035574215.1 Dehalococcoidia bacterium
GCCGAGCTGGTGCAGCTCTACAAGACCGGCTCCGCGTACTTCGCGCCATCGGCCGCCACCATCGCCATGACCGAAGCCATCCTGCTCGACGAAGGCCGGCTCATGCCGTGCTCGGTGCTGCTCAAGGGCGAGTACGGCGTCGACGGCGTCTTCTGCGGCACGATGGTGAAGCTCGGCGAGGGCGGCGTGCAGCAGGTGTACGAGGTGCCCGTGTCTCCGGAGGAGCGGGCCGCCATCGTGCGCGCCGCCGAGGCGACTCGCGAGCTGGTGCAGCTTCTGGGGCAGGCCGCAAAGGTCTGAGCCGGCCCCGGCTGGAAAGGTGAATCGATGACCAGTCAGACCTCGGTCGGCGTGCGCGACATCCACGTCGACCAGATCGAACAGGCGGTGAAGGAGCTGTGCATCACCGCGACCCACGTCCTCCCCGACGACGTCGTGGCGGCGTTGCAACGCGCGAAGGACACGGAGGAATCGCCGCTCGGCAAGCAGATCCTCGTCGAGCTCCTCGAGAACGTCGACCTGGCGAAGCGGGAGATGTTGCCCCTCTGTCAGGACACCGGGACCGCGGTCGTCATGGTCGAGATCGGACAGGATGTGCACATCGTGGGCGGCTCGCTGCAGGACGCCATCAACCGCGGCGTGGGCGCGGGCTACACGGAGGGCTACCTCCGCGCCTCCATCGTGGACCGGCCGTTCTCGGTCCGCGTCAACACCAAGAACAATACTCCGGCCGTGATCCACACGGAGATCGTGCCCGGAGACAAGCTCAAGATCCGCCTCATCCCCAAGGGAGGCGGGTGCGAGAACATGAGCCGCTTCCAGGTCATGCTGCCCGCGGCGGGCAAGAAGGGCATCGAGCAGTTCGTGCTGCGCACCGTCGAGGAGTCGGGCGGGAACCCCTGCCCGCCGGTTATCGTCGGCGTGGGCATCGGCGGCTCGGCCGAGTACGCGATGTACCTGGCGAAGAAGGCCATCACCCGCAAGGTCGGCGAGCATCACCCTGACCCGGAGACGGCGGAATTCGAGCGGGAGCTGCTCGCGAAGGTCAACGCGCTGGGCGTCGGGCCGCAAGCGGTCGGTGGCACCACCACCGCGCTCGCCGTCAACATCGAGTGGTACCCGACGCACATCACCTCGCTTCCGGTCGCCGTCAACCTGCAGTGCCACAGCGCACGCCAGAAGGAGGTCGTGCTTTAGCCATGCCCGTCGAGTTCAAGGGAGACGAGGTGCTGGTGAGCGCGCCGCTCACCGAGGACGACGTCGCCAAGCTGCGCGTCGGCATGCACGTCAAGATCAACGGCGTCATCTACACGGCGCGGGACGCCGCCCACCGGCGCCTCGTGCAGGCGCTGGACGAAGGCAAGCCCCTGCCCGTCGACCTGAAGCACCAGATCGTGTACTACGTCGGCCCCACGCCGGCGCGCCCCGGTCGCGTCATCGGCTCGGCCGGCCCGACGACGTCGATGCGCATCGACCCGTTCACGGTGCGGCTGCTCGAGGCGGGAGTGCTCGCGTCCATCGGCAAAGGCGGACGCGGCCCCGCGGTGAAGGAGGCGCTGCAGAAGTACCACGGCGTGTACTTCATCGCCATCGGCGGGGCCGGCGCCGTGCTCTCGAAAACCATCAAGAGCGCCGAAGTCGTGGCGTACGAGGACCTGGGGACCGAGAGCATCAAGCGGCTCGAGGTGGAGAACTTCCCCGCCATCGTGTGCTGCGACATGTACGGCGGCGATCTGCTCCTGGAGGGGAAGGAGAAGTACCGCAAGCAAGAGGTGCTGGGCGACTACGTCTCCGTCCCGCCCGCAGCCGTCGCCGGCTAGCGCCCCTCGCCCGAACGCGCGCCGAAGCCCGGAGCCTCGCGCCCCGGGCTTCGTTGTCGGCGAGCGGACCCTACGCGTTCCCGAGGATAGGCACGACGCGAGCGGCGGCTTCGGCGTGCAGATAGTGGATGAGCTTCTCGCGCAGCGGACGCAGGGGCGCGAGGCTCTCGTTGACGACGGAAGGCTCCACCACGGGCGCCAGGCGCGCCAGCTCGCCCCGCAGCCGCTCGTATTCCTTCCGCTGGTCGCTCAGCTTGAGGGACGCGGCGCCGTCCGTCTCCACCCCCGCGAGCGACGCCGCCAGCGCCCGCGCTTCGGCGTCGTCACAGCGGGCGAGGGCTTCGCGCGCTTCGACCAGCAGCTCGCGCATCTTCCGGCACTCGGAGGCGAGCGTCTCGACCGCGCCGTCGAGCCGGCCCGCGACGATGCCGAGCAGCAAAAGCGAGAACGACAGCTCGGCGCGCGTGTAGTCCGTCTGCGCCTCGGGCAGGGCATGGGTCATCACGATGGCCTGAATGCCCTGGAGCACCTCTTCCGGATACGGTCTCATCTCATCCGCCTTCGATGAGCTCGAGGATCTCGACCTCGATGTGCGGGTTGATGTGGGCCGTGAGAGCCAGCAACACGTCGCGGGTCTTCCCTTCGCAGAAAGACCGAGCCCCGGTGAGGAAGATGGTCGCGAGCTTCACGTTGCCCAGCACTTCGTAGAACTTGACGGCGTCGCGGTCCACCTTCAGGCCGGAGTACTCCTCGTACAGGCGATAGAACTCCTCACGGTCGAGCAGCCCGCCGACGCGGCCGTCGCCCGCCCACCGCCAGGAGCGCAGGCAGACCCACGCCACGTCTTCCATCGGGTCGCCCAGATGCGCCATCTCCCAGTCGAGCACGCCGGTGATGCCGCGCTCGCGGTCGTACAGGAAGTTACCGGTGCGGTAGTCGGCGTGGACGACGCAGATTTTCTGGGCGACGGGCTGGTGACGCTTGAGCCAGCTCAACGCGAGTTCCAGCACGGGCTGGGGCTCGAGGGCGTCCTTCCGCATCACCGTTTCCCAGCGCTCGATCTCGAGCTCCGCGCAGTGCGCCGGGGACGGCGGCACGCCGAGGAAGTCGAGCCCCAGGGCCTGCCAGTCCAGGTTGTGGATGCGGGCCAGGATCTCGGCCTTCTGCCGGGCGATCTTCGGACGCACCTCGGCGAACTCCGGCGACGACACCAGCGTCCGGGCGTCGGTCTGGCCCGGCAGGCGCCCCATGACGAAGAATGGCCGCTCCAGCCACTTCCCGTCCGTCTCGAGCCAGTAGACGGGCGGCACGGGGACGCCGCTGTTCTGGAGCGCGGCGTAGAGCCGAAACTCCAGGTCGCGTTCGGTCTCCAAGAGGCTCGCCGTGGGGTCGCGTCGCACGATGAACCCCTGGGTGACCTCGCGGTCGCCCTCGCGCCAGTGGGCGTCGAAAGACCACGTCTCGCGGGAGGCGCCGCCGGGGATGCGCGCGATGTTCGACACCCGCAGGTCGGAGACGTGCGGCATGCGATGGCGCAGGTAGGCGACGAGCTGCTGTTCCTGCATGGGCGCTTCGGGAATACCCAACGCGGGCGCGAGTGTCAACGGCCGAACGGGCCCATCGGCCGGCTATTCGGCCGTCGGCCCTCCCCTGGCGGCGCGCACGGTGTTCACGAGCAGCATCGTCACCGTCATGGGGCCGACGCCGCCCGGCACCGGCGTGATCCACGACGCCTTCTGCGCGACGGCGTCGAAGTCGACGTCGCCCACGAGGCGGTACCCGCTCTTCCGCGACGGGTCGGGCACAGGATTGTTGCCCACGTCGATGACGACTGCCCCCTCGCGGACCATGTCGGCGGTGATGGCCCGCGCGCTGCCCATAGCGGCCACGAGGATGTCCGCCTGCCGGGTGAACGACGCGAGCTCGCGCGTGCCGGTGTGACAGACGGTGACGGTGGCGTTCGCGCCGGGCGCCTTCTGCATGAGAAGGCCGGCGAGCGGTTTGCCGACCAGGTTCGAGCGGCCACAGATGACGACGTGACGCCCTTCGGGGCTCTCGCCGATGCGCCGCAGAAGCTCGACCACGCCCGCAGGCGTGGCCGGCGGAAACGTGGGCTCGCCGCGGAACAGGCGTCCCAGGTTCACGGGGCTCTGCCCGTCGACGTCCTTCCCGGGATCGACCGCGAGGTCGAGCGTCGACTCGCTGATCTGCGGCGGATACGGCTTCTGGATGAGGATGCCGTGCCAGCGGGCGTCGCGGTTCAGGCGCTCGACCAACGCCAGCGCCTCGGCGGGGGAGACGTCGGCGGGGAGCCGGAACGTCTCGCTCTCGACGCCGATCTCGGCGCAGGCCTGCGTCTTCGACGCGACGTAGCTGACGGACGCAGGGTTGTCGCCCATGAGGATCACGGCGAGGGCGGGGACGACGCCGCGGGCGCGAAGGGCGGCGACCTCCGCCTTCAGCTCCTCGCGGATGGCGCGGGAGATTTGCTTGCCGTCGATGATACGCGCGGTCACGAAGCTATCGTCTCGCGCCGATGGGCTCGAGGTCCTTCTCGGTGATGGCCTCGGCGGCCTTCCAAACCCTGTCCAACATCTCCGGAAGCGCCTTCGGAAGCTCAGCGCGCCAGTGATGAAAAGCCTCCGGTTGGACCTCTCGCATCTCGGGCAGCCACCATGGAGAAGGTGCGATCACCAGGTTCTCGACGCACGAACGCGGCAGAGATCGCACGACGCGGGCGACGGCGCCGTCCGGACCCAGCTCGTACATGTCGGCTGTGGCCACGAGCGCGAGGTTTTCGTTTCTGTCACGGCAGGCGGAGACCTGGATGCGGCGTACGCGGTGATCCTGGGGTTTGGCCTCGAGCATCCAGATGGGTAGGTCGTGATACCAGGCGATCAGTTCCAGGCCACGCCCCCGGGCGTAATCCTCCAGCACGTTCGAAATGACTTCCCCGATCGCATCCGGGAGCCGGTCGAGCTGGCGAAACGTCTCCACCCCTTCCATCGACTCGCTCACGGAACGCTTAGTTCGAGCCACTGAATCGCTCCGGCGGGAACGGGATGCGAGACCCAGAGTTCCATGCCGCCGCCTTCTCGCGTGAGCGTCCCCCCTTCCCACAGAGGGCGCACGGCCGTCGGCGGCCTGGCGCCGCCCACCACCGCTCTGGGAATCATCCCCACAACCTCGGCGGCCTTGTTCGTGATGGCGAGGCGATTGGCCGCTTCCGCCCCCGAAGTGTACAAGGCCTCCGTCAGGTATAGTTTGCCACGTGGTCCCGGCATGAGATAGCCGGAACCGATGATGTCCTGCGCCGCTTGTCGCGACGTGTAATGGAAGAAGTAGTCGGGCATACGGCCTTCATACGTTTTTTCTGACGTACGATCAACATGCCCTACGCCATCGGAGTCGACGCCGTCGAGCTGCACCGGGTGCAGCGAGCGCTGGAGCGCCACGGCCAGCGGTTCCTCGACCGCATCTACACCCCCGTGGAAGTGGCGTTCTGCCGCGGCCGCCTTCCCGAGCTCGCAGCCCGCTTCGCCGCTAAAGAGGCGACGATGAAGGCCCTCGGGACGGGCGCGCGGGGCCTCGCCTGGCGCGAGATCGAAATCCTCCCGAACCGCAGAGGGAAGCCCATGATCTTCCTCCACGGGAAGGCCGCCGAGCGCGGTCGCGCCATCGGCATGCAGGACATGGATGTGAGCCTCACCCACTCCCGCGAGCTCGCCATCGCCATCGTCGTCGGCTTTTCGACGGAGGAGGTGGACCGTGGGGCCGCGAGGTCGGGGCTCATCGAATGGCTGCGCGCGCGAGGGCTGCTGTGAAGCTGGTGACCGTCGAGCAGATGCGCGCGCTGGAGCAGGCTGCGGCCGAAGCGGGCCGGCCGCCCAGCGTGCTCATGGAAGAAGCCGGGCTCGCCGTCGCGCAGGAGACGTGGATGGCGCTCGGCCTCGTCGCCGACCGGTCGGTCCTCGCGCTGATCGGGCCGGGGAACAACGGCGGCGATGGCCTCGTGGCGGCGCGGCATTTGGCCGACTTCGGCGCCAAGGTCGGCGTCTATCTGCTTCGGTCGCGCGGCGAAGATGACCCCAACTATCGGCAGGTCATCGAGCGGAACATCCCGGTCGGGCAGGTCGAGGACGATCCGGACCTGGCGGGGCTCCGCGAGGCGCTCGCAGGCGCCGACGCCGTCATCGACGCCCTCCTGGGGACGGGACGCGCTCGGCCCATCGAGGGGCCGCTGGCGGCGATCCTCGACGCCCTGCGCGAGCGCCAGGCGCTGCCGAACCCGCCGCTGGTCGTCGCGGTCGACCTGCCCACCGGCGTCGACGCCGACACCGGCGCCGCCGACCCCAGGGCGGTGCGCGCGGACCTCACGGTGACCATGGGGTTCGCCAAGGTCGGCTTGTACTGCCTTCCGGGCGCCGAGCTCGCGGGCAGGGTGCAGGTCGTCGACATCGGCATCCCCGCAGAAGCCGCCCGCGACCTGCCGTACGAGCTGCTCGACACGACCTGGGTGAAGGAGCGGCTTCCCGAACGACCACGCGGCGCGAACAAGGGAACGTTCGGACGCATCCTGGTCTGCGGGGGCAGCGAGCGGTACATTGGCGCGCCGCGCCTGTGCGCCGCGGCCGCGTACCGCGTCGGGGGCGGGCTCGTGACGGTGGCGTGCCCGCGGTCCATCGCCTCCGCGGTCGGGGCCGGCCTCGACGAAGCCACGTACCTTCCGCTCCCGGAGACGGCGGGCCTCCTGGCCGAGGACGCGTCCGCCGAGCTGCGGCGCGAGGCCGCCGCGTACGACGTGATCGCCGTCGGCCCGGGCCTCGGGCGGGGCGCCGGGCCTTCGCGGTTCGTCCGGGAGACGCTCCTCGCGCCGCTTTCCGGCGGCCCCCGCGCCGCCGTGATCGACGCCGACGCCCTGAACGCGCTGGCGGAGGAGCCACGCTGGTGGGAGCGCCTCGCGCTGCCGTCGGTGTTGACGCCGCACCCCGGCGAGCTGTCCCGGCTCACCCGCCGGCCCATCGCCGCCATCCAGTCCGACCGTTTGGGCGCGGCGCTCGAGTGCGCGCGGCAATGGGGCCAGGTAGTCGTCCTCAAGGGGGCGTACACGGTCGTCGCCTCCCCCGACGGCCGGGCCGTCGTGAGCCCGTTCGCGAACCCGGCGCTGGCGTCGGCGGGAACGGGCGACGTGCTCGCGGGGACCATCGCCGGCCTCCTGGGCCAGGGCATGGCCCCATTCGATGCGGCGGCATGCGGCGTCTACCTCCACGCGAAAGCGGCCGAAGAGGTCTGCGACGACATCGGCGACCGCGGACTTCTGGCGAGCGATCTGCTCGGCGCGCTGCCACGGGCCATCCGGGTCGTGCGCGAGGGCGTCATCCGAACGAAAGGAGCGCCTCGCTTCGACCCGCTGGAGATGTTCCTGCGCCGGTGAGAATGCTATAGTTCCCATCGGCGGGGACCAGCGCCCCTCTCGGGGCAGGAGGGAGTCGCGTGAACCAGGAGGGCCAGCCCACCGCCAGCC
>DATLZC010000112.1:0-8021 GCA_035574215.1 Dehalococcoidia bacterium
GCGTCGTCGGCGCCTTGCGGCCGCCGTATACTGGCGACGATGGCGCAGACGGCTGAAGACCGCGCGTTCCAGCAGGCCAGGCTCCGGGTCGAGGAGCTGCGCTCCCTCATCAACTACCACGACTACCGGTACTACGTCCTCAACAGCCCCGAGATCTCCGACGCTGAGTACGACGAGCTGATGCGCGAGCTGCGCCGGCTCGAGGAGCAGTATCCCCAGCTCATCACGCCCGATTCGCCGACGCAGCGCGTCAGCGGACAGCCCGTCGAGGCGTTCGGCATCGTCGAACATCGTGTCCCCATGCTCAGCCTGGCGAACGCCTTCAACGCCGACGAGCTGCGCGCATGGGAGCGCCGGGTACGCAACCTCGTAGGCGAGCGGGAGATCACGTACGTGGTCGAGCCCAAGATCGATGGCCTCGCGGTCGCGCTCGTATATGAGAACGGGCGGTTCGCCACGGGCGCGACGCGCGGGGACGGCATTCGGGGAGAGAACATCACCCAGAACCTGCGCACCATCCGGAGCATCCCGCTCGTCATCACGAGACCGACGCCGCCCCGGTTCGAGGTTCGGGGCGAAGTGTACATGTCCAAAAAGGGCTTCGAGCGGTTGAACGAGGAGCGCGCGAGCCGCGGCGAGCCCCTGTTCGCCAACCCCCGGAACGCCGCGGCGGGCTCGGTGCGGCAGCTCGACCCGCGTGTCACGGCGGAGCGGCCCCTCGATATCTGGCTCTACCAGCTCGGCTGGGTCGAGGGAGCGCCGATGCCCGTTCAATCGCACTGGGAAGCCCTGCAGTGGATGCGCGACCTCGGATTCCGGGTGAACCCGCACATCTCCCGCGCCTCGGACATCGAAGAGGTGCTCGAGCGCTGCGCGGAGTGGGAGCGCCGCCGCGAGGAGCTCGACTACGACATCGACGGCGTCGTCATCAAGATCGATTCGCTGGCGCTGCAGCTGGAGCTGGGCGCGGTGGGCCGTGAGCCCCGATGGGCCATCGCGTACAAGTTCCCCCCGACCCAGGGCATCACCCGCCTCCTCAAGATCGGCGTCAACGTCGGCCGCACCGGCTCGCTGAACCCCTACGCCATTCTGGAGCCCGTGCGCATCGGCGGCGCCACTGTCCAGATGGCGACGCTGCACAACGAAGACGACATCCACCGGAAGGACATCCGGGAAGGCGACTGGGTCATCGTGCAGCGCGCCGGCGAAGTTATCCCGCAGGTGGTCGGGCCCGTCGTCAGCCGGCGAACAGGCGAGGAACGCGTCTGGCACATGCCGGATCGCTGTCCGGCGTGCGGCGCGGCCGTCGTGCGCGAGCCGGGCGAAGCCATGTACTACTGCCCGAACGACGCCTGCCCGGCCCAGGCACGGAGGCTTCTCGAACATTTCGTGCAACGCGGCGCCATGGACATCGAGGGCATCGGCGAGAAGCTGGCCTATGCGCTGTTCGACGCCGGCCTGGTCAAGGACCCGGCCGACCTCTACTACCTGACGAAGGAGCAGCTCGTCGCGCTCGAGCGTATGGGGGACAAGAGCGCGGAGAACGTGCTTCGCAACATCGAGGCGAGCAAGAACCGGCCGTTGGCGAACCTGATCTTCGCGCTCGGCATCCGTCACGTCGGGTCGGAGGTGGCGGCGCTGCTCGCGCGCCACTTCCGCAGCATCGACGCTCTCGCCAACGCGACGGAGGACGAGATCGCCCAGATCGAGGGCATCGGCCCCGTCATCGCGCGCAGCGTCGCTTCGTGGTTCCGCAACGAACGCAACCGCGCGATGCTCGAAAAGCTGCGCCGCGCGGGCGTCGCGATGGAAGAGCGGGAGGAGGCGCCACGCGAAGGACCTCTCTCAGGTTTGCAGTTCGTCGTGACGGGCCGCCTCGAAACCTTCACCAGGAACGAGGTCGAGGACTTCCTGCGGGCGCAGGGCGCCAGCGTCGGCTCTTCGGTGAGCAAGAAGACGGACTACGTGGTGGTCGGCGAGGAGCCCGGCTCCAAAGCCGAGAAGGCGCGACGCCTCGGGACGCCGATGCTCGACGAGCGCGCCTTCCTCCGTTTCCTGCGTGAACGGGGCATCACGGTGCCGGAGAAGGGCTCATGAGCGAGTTCGCCCCGTCGCGCGTCGCCTACGTGGTGCTCCATCAGCGCCGCGAGGAGATGCCCGAGGACCGCTACGCGGAGCGTTTCGTCACCTTCGCCCGGGCGGTGGAGGCGCAGGCGCGGGCGTGGGCGGCGGAGGCGCCCACCTGGCCCGAGCACGCCGTCGCGCATGCGCTGGGCCTGGACCGTCTCGGGCATGTGGCCTGGTCCGAGCGCCGTTCGGTTGCGATCGAGGCTTCGACCGAGGAAGCGGCCGCGGCCCTTCAGCGGGGTCGGGCATATCTCCAGCGCCTGGGGTTTCAGGACGCAGCGGACCGGCCCGTGCACGAGACGCGCTTCGTCGCTACGGGCTCGGCCCATCTCGACCTCCTCGAGCATCTCGTGCGCGACCACATGGGCATCTACCGGCCGCCGCATTCGGGCGTTATCAACGCGTTCTCGGCGGTCACCTTCAATCTCTTCAATGTGATTGCGACCCTCGAACCGCCCGAAGATATCGACGTGACCGGGCCCGAGCTGGTCTTGTTCTTCGGGAAGCCGGGCCGGCCGGGGCAAGTGAAGTACGGCGACTTCCGCGAGGGCCTGCGCACATGGCTCGAGCGGCTCGTGGAGCACCAGGAGGCGCGGGCGGAGCTCTGGCAGCGCAAGCTGGGTCTCGGCCGCCTCCGCGAGTTCGTCCTGCGCGTGCAGGGAACCGACGCCGACGCGCTCCTGCGTCACGCAACCGACCACGCGGTCTCCGCGCCGGTGGCGCGCGCCATCCTGGAGGAGGCCGCGCTCGTGGCGTTCGAGCCGGTCTCGTAGTCCCGCAGGCCCGGATTCGCTACGATCCGGCGGTGTTCGAGATCATCCCGGCGGTGGACATTCGCGGCGGGCGCTGCGTCCGGCTGTATCAGGGAGACTATGCCCGCGAAACCGTCTTCTCGGACGACCCCGTCGCGACGGCCCGGCGCTGGGCCGAGCTGGGCGCTCCCCGTCTTCATGTCGTCGACCTCGATGCCGCCAGGGACGGCACGTCGCGGAATCGCGAGCTCATTGTGCGCCTCATCGAGGAGGCGGGCGTGCCTGTCCAAGTCGGAGGCGGCATTCGCTCGACCGACGACGCCACGTGGTGGTTGGAGGAGGCCCGGGCGGACCGCGTGGTCATTGGAACTCTGGCGTTCACCGCGCGGGACGCCGTGGCGGCGCTGGCGGCGAGATACGGGGGCCGCATCGCCGTCGCGCTGGACGTGCGCCACGGTGAGGTGCGGGTGAGAGGCTGGACAGCGTCGGCGGGCATGCCCCTCGAGCGCGCGGCCCTCGAGCTCGCCGAAGCCGGCGTCCAGCGGTTCATCTACACCGATATCGAACGCGACGGCACCCTCGAGGGTCCCGACATGGAGGCTCTCGAGCGCCTGCTCAATTCGCTCCCTGGGCACGTCCGGTTGATCGCGTCGGGCGGTGTCGCTTCGGTGGAGCACGTCGTAGCGTTGGCGCGCCTGCGCCTGGAGGGCGTCATCGTGGGCAGAGCCCTCTACGACGGTCGCGTCGACCTGACGCGAGCGCTCGAGGCGGTCCGAGCGCTGAACGTCTGACCGCTACGCCGAGAGCGATTCGGGCGGCGCCGCAGCCCGCCGGCCACGTCGGCCGCCGGTCGCGCGAAGCGGCCGCTCCCCGTGGATACGCATACCGTACTCCTGGCCCCATCCGTGCAGCGCGTCGAGCACGGGGCGCAGCGCCTTCCCGGCGTCTGTGAGCCCGTAGTACGCGCGCGGCGGATGCGTCGAGTACGGAACGCGGCGCACGAGCCCGGCCTGTTCCAGCGACTTGAGGCGGGAGGAGAGCAGGTTACTCGGGATTCCGGGGAGTCGCAGGCTCAGTTCGGAGAAGCGGGCTTCGCCGTCGAGAAGCGCGTGAACGATCAGGAAGGTCCAACGTTCGCCCAGGATGTCGAGGCTTCTCGCGACCGGGCATTCGTGTCCATAGCTTCGTCGTCTCACTCAGCCCCCTCCTTTCACGCTCACGCAAAGGATAGGACGATAGTGCGAATCTTTTCAAGCGCCGCGTTTCCTTCAAACAGGAACGCCCGTAGCGAACAACACGCCTCGGGCCAGCACCTCGCCCGCCAGCGCCGCGCCCATCGCGATGTAGAGCAGCCCCGTCGCCGACATCATCGACGACTCCCGGCTCGATAGGTGCGCCATGCCCACGCAGGCGCCCGCCAACGCCAGCCCGACCCCTGCCCGTAGCCAGAGCGCGGGGTTTGCGGCGAGCCCTTCTCCGAACACCGTCGTTACGTCGAGCGCAACGTCGACTGGCATCGCCAGGTTGAGGGCCATGAGCGCCGTCTGGGCCACGAGCGCCCCCAGCGCGAGAAGGGTCAGTTCGTTCAAAGGGCGGTTGGAGAGGCGCGGCGTGACCAGGTACCAGTGGCCGAGGACCATCGCCAGCGTAACACCGCCAGTGGCCAGCCCGCCGAGCCACGCGCTCGCGAGCATCGCCGGGAAGCTCCAGACCGGCGCCCCGAAGGCATAGGCGAGCCACGAAAGCGCCGCGAGCCCACAGGCGGCGCCAACGGCGCCCGCCGGGAGCGCGGCCCGCCGCCTCCCGCCCAGCGTCAGCGCGGTGTAGATGGCCGCGAACGCGAAGAACGCCAGAAACAGCCACCAACCCCCGTCCAGACCGGCGTCGCGCACCGGATAGCCGCTGGCGATCTCGTCGCTCGCCATCCACCAGCCCAGGGGCAGGGTCAGCGCCGCAATGACAGCCGTCTGGGCGGCGCAGTACTTCACGAAGCTCCGCTCGACCAGGCCGCGAGCGTCGGCGAACAGCAAGACGACAAGCGACCCGACGCTGAGCTCGGCGAGCAGCAGGTATACGGCGTAGGGCAACGCGTCGATGTTCACGGATTCCCGACATGATACGGAGACCCGGTCCCACGGGCGAGCGCGCGGCTGGTGAGCGGCGGTAAGAAGCTGGTGAGAGGCGGCCCCGTATACGTAGGCCGAGCGGTCAAGCACTCTCGTCGGAGAGAGGCGGGGGCCGGCGAGAGGGCCTTTGGGCCGGCCCCCGCAGACGCCAACACACGAGAAAAAGATGAGGGGCGGCACGGAGCGTGTCGTACCGCACCCTCGTCGGACAGCCGGTGGTAGCCAGAGAGGGCTGAAGAGAACTACCGCCGGCGTTCCCTATTATCCATCACCCGTCAAGTCCTGTCACCACCTCGGGCTGAATCGTTCTCCCCAAATTCCGCCGGCGAGACCCCCACGCGCGAAGCCCCGCTTCCGCAGCGAATCCCGCGAGCCCCGCCGCGATGAACACATCCCCGAGGCTCACCACGGGGTGCTTCGGCCCGAGCGTGATGATGATGCGATCGCCCAGCGCCGTCAGGCGGCCCTCGCCGTCGGCGACGAGCACGTCTTTCGTATGGGGCAGGCGTTCGCCGACGACGCCGCGCAGCGCCGCGGGCTCGCCGGTCGCCGCCTCCAACGTGGAGACGGTGATCGGCATGAGCCCACCGTTCGCGACGATAGCCGCGAAGTTCATCGCCGCGCCCGCGGCCACCACCCATAGCGACCAGAAGGAGCGGTGCCACCAGAGAATGGGCGCCACGCCCAGGAACGTCGCCGGAAAGACGACGCGCAGGAGCCACACCGGCGCCAGGGCCACGCTCGTCATCTGGATGGCGGCCATGCTGGCGGCGAGCGCAAAGCTGCGCAAGACCTTCGGGTCGACGTGCTCTCGCATGGAATGCCCGGCCTGCCGGCTCGCGGCAGGCCGGGCTGCTCCTGTCAGCCGATGCGCGCCGGGGCCCGCTACCAGGCCCAGGGCGCCATCGCGACCACCGCGGCGCCGACTGAAGTCGCCAGTCCGAGCGCCAGGGACACGACCTTCGCCATGGTTCACCCCCTGTGCAGCGGCCGCGTCCCTGCGCATAGTCGGGACATCCTCCAAGGGCATACTCGGCACGAGGAGGCGAAATCTTTGATCGAACGACCGCGGGGACAGCCTGGCGGCTGATCAGGCGCGGGTGAGCGCCGCGTAGAGGCGAGTCATGTCGCGCGGCGGGGCTGAGCCCAGCTCTTCCCGGAGAAGGCGCTCGTACGACCGGTAATGCTGGGCGGCGGCCGCGTTCTCGCCGAGCGCGACCAGCGAGGCCATGAGGCCTTGCGCGGCCACTTCGTCGTAGGGGTCGACGGCGAGCGCCCGCTGGAACGCCTCGAGGGCGGCACGGTGATCTCCTTCGAACGCGCGCAGCGTCCCGAGCCGGCCGGCCGCGGACACAAACTGTCGCTGGAGCGTCTCGCGCACCTCCTCTACCCATTCGGCGTACATGCCTTCGAGGAAGGGGCCGCGGTATGCGGCGTATGCCCGTTCGAGGTGCTCGCGCTCTTCCGGCTGGCCACGAAGACGGGACGCCTCCCGCAGGGCCTCGCGAAAGCGCCAGACGTCGAAGTCGACCCTGGCGTTCGGGTTGATCCCGTATCGGGAGCCATCGAGCTGGACCAGCTCCGGATAAAGGGCGTTGCGCAAACGGTGCAGCGTGGAGTGAAAGTTGCTGTTGCACTTCGATTCGGGAAGCTCCGGCCAGAGGGCGACGAAAATCTCGCCCTTGGGCAGCGGCCTGGCCTCTACCAGGAGGAAGAGCAGCATCTCTTTCGCCTTTTCGCTGCGCCACTCGGAATCCGCTATCTCGCGGTCGCCCAGGCGCACGCTGATGCTGCCCAGCGAGGAGACCCGGAGCACGGCGTCGGCTCCGCGGGCGGTTTTCTCTGTCACCAGTCCGGAAGGCTCTTCCACCAGCCGCCGGAACAGGCCACCGGCCAGGTTCCGCGAGGCGGCGAATCCGGCGACTTCCGGATACCGCCGGACTTCGGGCAGGAGGAATCGTTCCAGGCCCAGGACCCGGCAGAGCTCTCCGACTCGCTCGAGGGCCTCCTGCGCCTCGCCTCGCCGACGATTGGCGAACGCCGTCGCCGCCACCAGGAACCACGCCGTCGCCTCTTCCCGGGCCATTCCGAACTGATGGAATGCCTCCGCCGCTTCGCGGAAGAGCGTTCTCGCATGCGCCAATTGACCCTGATGGAACGCCAGTCGTCCGTTGATCAGTTGGCGCGCCGCGTGACGTGAGGTGCCCGCTGGCGGCTCCTCGCCGGATTCGAAGAGCAGGCGCGCGCGCTCGAACTGGCCGGCCCGGAGCAGCGCGACCGTCATCTGGTTCCGGCAATGTTCAACCAGCGCTCCATCTCCCAGCGCCTCTGCGCTCACGCGAGCCTCTTCGTAGATGGCGACCGCGCGTTCGGCGTCGCCCAGGGCAAGGTACGTGTCCGCGGCGCCCGCCTGCTGGTACGCGACGGCGCGCTGGTTTCCTACCCTCGTCCCTATCTCGGCCGCCCGCGCGTAGTAGGTCAGGCTCTGCTCGAACTGGCCTGCCATGTAGTGCAACATGCCCGTGTTGTTCAGAGTGATGGCCAGGTCGTACAGGTTGCCCACCCGCTCGTAAGCCGAGCGCGCCTGCTCCAGAGCGCGCAGCGCCTGCGGAATGTTCCCGAGTTCCGCGTAACAGCGCGCGAGGCTGTCGTACAGCTTCGCCGCCCTGCCCGTAAGGCCCATGCCCTCGACGAGGCGCAAAGCGCGCTGAAATCCGGCGAGCGCCTTCCTGAAGTCGCCGGCTTCCCCGCGAAGGTACGCCATGGACTCGAGCGCTTCGGCTTCCAGCGCGTCGTTGCGGCGGCCCGACCCGCGCAGGAGCGCCATGGCCGTTTCGCAGGCTTCCATCGCGCCGGCCAGATCGCCTTTGAAGCGCAGGGCCCCGGCCCGCGCGAGGTGCGCCTCGGCCAGCAGGTGGGCGTCCGCCGCGGCCTCGAGCGCGCCCAGCGCGGCAGCGATCTCCGCCAGAGCGTCGTCGGCCCGGTGAACGGCGGCGAGGGCCCGCGCCCTCCATAC
>DATLZC010000113.1:0-9258 GCA_035574215.1 Dehalococcoidia bacterium
GGATCCACGAAATCGTGCGGCGCCTGCAGGAGGCGCACGGCGCCGCGCCATGGCGCCCGCACGGCGACCCGACGGCCGAACTCGTGCTGACGATCCTGTCGCAGAACACGTCGGACGCGAATTCGGGGCGGGCGTTCGTGCGGCTGCTGTCGCGATTTCGGGACTGGCGCGAGGTGATGGAGGCGCCGCTGCCGGCGCTGGTGGAGGCGATTCAGCCCGGCGGGCTCGGCCCTACGAAAGCGCCCCGCATTCAGGCCGCGCTGCGCGAGGTGTACGCGCGCACCGGCGGCTTCGACCTCTCGTTTCTCGCGAAGCTTCCCCTCGAGGAGGCCCGGGCGTGGCTGCGGAGCCTGCCCGGCGTGGGGCCGAAGACCGCAGCGTGCGTGCTGTTGTTCTCGCTGGGCATGCCGGCGCTCCCCGTGGATACGCACGTCCATCGGGTCGCTATCCGCCTCGGCCTGGTTCCGGAGACGATGTCCGCAGAACGGGCTCACGAGGCGCTCGAGCGCATGGTCGCGCCCGAGGACGTCTACGACTTCCACGTGGCGCTGATCAAGCACGGGCGGCGGACGTGCACGGCCCGCCGCCCGAAGTGCGCCGCGTGCCCCCTGCGGGATCTGTGCCCCAGCGCGGACCGGTTCGTGTGACGCGAACGCCTACAGCGCCAGACCGACCTCGATGCGGTTGATCTTGTCCTCGTCGTTGAAGCCGAGGACGACCTTGATGGGTCCGAACGGGGCGCCGGTCGCGACGATCTTGACGTTGTCGCCTTCGAGCTCGGGCTCCGACCACTGGAGCTGCATCCCGCCGCCGGCGGGGCGGTTCCGAATGCCCGCCTCGACCGCCGCCTTGCCCGTCTGCGTCCCCGTCATCGGGTTCGACGACACAACATCGTCTGCGAGCATGGCGACGGCTTCGTCGATCTTGCCGTCCCGCTGGAGCTCGAGGTACCGGCGGGCGAGCGCAATCCTGTCTCCCATCGTGTTCCTCCCCTCGTGGCCGTCGGGCCACACCGATCGCGGATTCGCGGCGGCGTCCTTTGCGCCGTCGCGCCGCTCAGGGGGTCGGGAGCCCATCATATGCGGCCGGACGTGTGGGTCAAGCGGCGTCAGTGGGTTCGGAACTGGGGGACGAGGATGGCTCCAGTTTGAAGCCGAGCGGGGTACTAGTAGAGCGAAGAGCAGTCAACCGGCAAGGCAATTCCATAGTAGTTGTAGGTAGTTACGATGGCCTGACACAAGTCGACCTGGCCGTCGCTGTACCCGTCCGTGTAGCCACTCAGGTAGCCGCTGTCGCTGCCCTCCGAATAACCGTCGTCGTATCCCTCATCATAGCCTTGCTGATGGCCGGCTTGCTCAAATTGACAAGCAGTGAACCCTACGTCGTAGCCGAACGCGAACGGCGTCGTTCCGTACAACCATTCTTCGCCAGCGACGGTGGTCTTGTGGAGCAGGATCGTGGCGTCCGGTTCTTTCCCGCCAAGACAGTCACCAAACCCTTCCTGGACGCCGGCCCGGTACGCGTTCACATCGAAGCCGTCGCCGCCGCCGATGACTCCTGTGGCAAGAAGACCGTTGAACGTTGTCGACACGGCCAGCAGAAGGATCGCCACCGCCAAGGAAATTCGTGTGATCATCCCGTAGTTGGTTCGTCAAAGCGGTGTCTCTCCTTGCGGTTTCTGAGGTGAAGATTTGGTGGCGTCAGTGGGGTTGCGAGCCCGCGGGGGCGAGGTCCGGCCGGCCGGACCAGACCCACGCGACGTTGGTCAGGCTGATCCCCATCAGCATTCCGTGCAGCGCGCTGGGATGGATGAAGAGCCCCTCGGCGGGATTGCGGGGGTTCGTGTACGCGTACCTGAGGTTGCGCTCGCGGAGACGGCGCTCGATGGCGCCCGCGTCGTCGGTCTCGGCGAAGCACATGTACAGCGAATCGCCCCGGCGGGCGTGGAAGCGCGCCATCGGCTTCTCGGGGTCGTACGTCTGCGTGATCTCGATGCGGTCGAGGCAATTCGGCGGGTCGAACAGGGTGAGCGTGCCGCGGTAACCGTACTGCGGGCTGTCGATGGGACAGAAGCGCGCCGGGTCGAGCCCGAAGATGCGGGTGTAGCGCTCGGCCGCGGCCTGCCAGTCGCCGACCACGTTGGTGACCTCGTAGAGCCAGGTGATGAGGCCGGCGCGCTCTCGCGGCGCCGCGGGCGAGACGACCACCGGCATCCCGAAGGTCTGGTCGCCTCCGATGAAGAGCTGGTCTCCCTCAGCCGCGTACCACACGCCCTCGGCGTCGAAGCGGGCGGCCAGGGCCTGGACGTCCGCGGTCGAGAAGCCTGCGGCGTAGAGTCCTTCGCCCCAGCGCTCCACGAAGTTCGCGACAGAACCATCGCCCTCGGGTTCGAGCAGCTCGAACTCGCTCTCGCCCGCCTGGAGCACCGTGCGGCGAGCCGTGAGCGCGGACACGCGGTCCTGCCGCACCCGCACGGCGCCGAGCACATGCGCGAACGTCTCGGCCGCGGCCTCGCGATCCCGCACGGCGAGCTGCACCCGATCGACCCGCTGGAGCATGGCACGCCTCGCGTCGCTGTCGTCCGGCTGCGGGCTGCATGCTACGCGAGGCCGCGCGCCGGCGCAACGCTCGGGAGTGCCCGTGGGCGTGGTATGCTGAAACAGGCCGCTCATGCTCCAGTACAACCTCTCCGGACTCCTCAAAGAACGGACGGGCGCGCGCCGCGAGTTCGAGCTCGACGATACGGTGCCCGTGGATGACGAACGCGTGCGCCTCGTAGGCTCGGTCGAAGTGGTGCGCACGCGGGCCGGCGCGCTCGTGCGCGTCTCCGCGCGAGGCGAAGCGCATCTGACGTGCAGCCGCTGCCTCGAGCCGGTGACCGTGCCCATCGCGCTGTCCATCGAAGAGGAGTTCTTGCAGACGGTCGACGTGAACACGGGGCAGCCCATCCCGATTCCGCCCTCGGCGGAGAACTTCCGCATCGACGCGCGGCATACGTTGGACCTGACAGAGGCGCTGCGCCAGTACTGGGAGACGGCGCAGCCGATGCAGCCATTGTGCTCGCCGACGTGTCCCGGGCTGTGTCCGGAGTGTGGCCAGCGGCTGGATGCGCCCCGGCACGCATGCCGCCCGGCGGTCCTCGACGAGCGTTGGGCCAAGTTGCTAGACTTACGCCCGAACGTCTGAGATTCGAGCGAAGGGCCGGGCGCATCGCCCGGCGCCTTGCGAACAACGGAGTCGAACGGTGCCGCCTCTCCCCAAGCGAAAGTATCCGAAGTCGCGGCAGGGCAAGCGCCGCAGCCACCTGCGTCTCACGGTAGCGCAGTTGAACGAGTGCCCGCGGTGCCACTCGCCGCGCCTTCCTCACCATGCGTGTCCGACCTGCGGCTTCTACAAGCACCGGCAGGCCCTCCTCGTTGAAAGTCCGAAGCTGTCCTCTGAGTAGTCTCGCCCGGCGGGCGCGGGGCGGCCGGCGCGCGGTGACGGCCCGATGAGTGACGTCGCCTGGATCTTCCCCGGACAGGGCTCGCAGGAACCGGGGATGGGCCGGGACGTGGCCGAGGCGTTCCCCGCCGCGCGTGACGTCTTCGAGCGGGCGGACGCGGTCCTCGGATATGCGCTGTCGCGGCTCTGCTTCGAGGGGCCGGACGAGGCGCTGCGGGAGACGGAGCGCCAGCAGCCGGCCATCTTCGTGACGAGCCTCGCCATCCTCGAAGCCGCGCGCTCGGCGCATGCGCTGCCGCCCGCCCGCTTCGTGGCCGGGCATAGTCTGGGCGAGTACACGGCGCTGGTGGCGGCGGGCGCGCTCGCGTTCGACGACGGGCTCCGCCTGGTGCAGACGCGCGGACGGCTCATGCAGGAGGCGGGCGCGGCCAACCCGGGAGCGATGGCCGCCATCATCGGGCTCGACCGCGCGGCGGTCGAGCGGGTCTGCGCGGAGACGGGCGCGGAGCTGTGCAACGAGAACGCCCCCTCGCAGATCGTCATCGGCGGGCCGCCCGACGTGGTCGAACGCGCGATCGCGAGGGCGAAGGAGGCGGGCGCGCAGCGCGCTGTGCCCCTGCCCGTGAGCGGGGCCTTCCACACCTCGCTCATGCGCCCGGCGGCGGAAGGCATGGCTCGCGCGCTGGAGGCGTGCGCCTTCCGCGACCCCGCGATCCCCGTGATTTCGAACGTCACGGCGAAGCCCCTGACGAAGGCGGAAGAGCTGCGGGACGAGCTCGTGACGCAGCTCACATCGCCGGTGCGCTGGGTGGACTGCGTGCGCGTCATGGCCGAGGGCGGCGCGCGGGTGTTTTACGAGATCGGGCCGGGGCGCGTGCTGGCTGGCCTCGTGCGGCGCATCGCTCCCGAAGCGACGGTCGTGAGCCTGAACGGAGCCGCGGCATTGCGAACGGCGTCGGAGGCGAACGAGCGTGTTTGACCTGAGCGGAAAGACGGCGCTGGTGACGGGCGGGTCGCGCGGCATCGGCCGCGCCATCGCGGTGGCGCTGGCGAGCCACGGCGCGTCGGTGATGGTCAACTACGTGCGGAACGCGGCCGCGGCCGAGGAGACGGTGGCGGCGTTGCGCGCGCTCGGGGTTCGCGCCGAGGCCGTGCAGGGGGACGTCGCGGTCCCCGAAGAGGCGGTCCGCATCGTGCAGACGGCGGTGGAGGCGTTCGGGCGGCTCGACATTCTCGTGAACAACGCGGGCGTGACCCACGACGACCTGGTGCTGCGTCTCGACCAGGACGACTGGGATCTCGTGCTGAACACGAATCTTCGTGGCGCATTCTTCTGCACGAAAACGGCCCTGCGGGGGATGATTCGCCAGCGGTGGGGTCGTATCATCAACGTGACGAGCGTGGCTGGCCTCGTCGGCAACGCCGGTCAGGCCAACTACTCGGCGGCGAAGGCGGGCATCATCGGGTTCACCAAGGCGGTCGCCAAGGAAGTCGCCAACCGCAACATCACGGTGAACTCCATCGCTCCGGGGTTCGTGGAGACGGAGATGACCCGGGACCTGACGGAGCAGCAGCGCGAAGCGATCCTGCGGCAGATCCCGGCGGGCCGGACGGGCCGGCCCGAGGACGTGGCGCCGGCGGCGGTGTTCCTGGCTTCGGAGGAGGCGGCGTACGTCAACGGGCACGTGCTGACGGTGGATGGGGGGTTGGTGAGCTACTGATGGCGTCGTCGCGGCGGAAGGCCCGAATCGCGGCGCTGCAAGCGCTGTACGAGTGGGACACCGTGGGGCATGCGCCCGAACGGACCCTCGAGCGCCTGGTGGAGGAGGAGCGCCTGTCGCCGGAGGCGGCGGCGTTCGCGCGGGAGCTCATCGAAGGGGTCCTGGCGAACGTCGAGCGGATCGACGCTATCATCGCGAAGGCGGCGCCGCAGTGGCCGGTGTCCCAGCTCTCGCCCATCGACCGGAACATCTTGCGCATTGCGATCAACGAGATCGTGGTAAATAATAGGACGCCCATCCGGGCTGCCATCAACGAGGCGGTGGAGCTGGCCAAGAGCTTCGGCAGCGACAACTCAGCCAAGTTCGTCAATGGAGTCCTCGGGTCGGTCAGCCTGTCGGTGACGCGAGGCTGAACAGGCTCCCGCGTGAGCGGGTGATGTCACAAGGGGGTACTGCAGTTTGGCTACGGTGTTCGAACGCGTCCGCAAGATCATTGTCGACCAGCTCGGGGTCGACGAGGACCAGGTTGTGCCCAGCGCTTCGTTCGTCGACGACCTGAACGCAGACTCGCTGGACCTGGTGGAGCTCATCATGTCCATGGAGGAGGAGTTCAGCAAGGACGGCAAGCCCCTGGAGATCTCGGACGAAGACGCCGAGAAGATCGTCACCGTTCAGGACGCCGTCGACTACCTGAAAGACCTGGGCATCGAGGACGAATAGCCCGGCCCTCGCGGCGCCCTCCGCGCCGCGCTCCCCCGGTTCCGTCGTTCGGACGTAGTGAGGGGCGCGGCCGTGCTTTATCATGAGGTCGCGGCTCGCCCTCACGGCGAACCGCGGAGGGCGGCGTGGAGTTCCTCGGCATCGGCCCGCTCGAGCTGCTGCTTATCGTCGTGGTGGCCCTCATCGTGTTCGGGCCGCAACGTCTGCCCGAGCTCATGGTCCAGGTCGCCCGCTTCATCCGCGAGTTCCGCAGCTACACCGCTACCCTGACCCGCGACTTCGGCGAGGTCATGCGCGAGTTCGAGCGCGAGCGCGCCGTGCTCGACGCCGAGTGGCGCGAGGTGGGCGAAGGGCTCGCCGACGCCGGCGCCGACCTCCGCGACGGCGTCGCTGCCGTCGAACAGGAGAGCAAACGGCTCGAGGCCGAGATCGCCGGCGACGGCGCCTCCGCCGCCACGCCGGAACGCGGCCCCGCGCCCTGACGTCCCATGGCCACGGTCGACGTCCCACCGAAAGCGCGTCCCGAGGAGAAAGAGCTCACCATCCTGGAGCACCTCCAGGAGCTGCGCTACCGCCTCATCGTCTGCTCCGTCGCCCTGGTCGCCGGGATGCTCGTGTCCCTGTGGCCGCTCAGCGGCATGTTCATCGACTACCTGGCGGAGCCGGCGACGGAGTATCTCGAAGGCGGCAAGCTCGCCTTCTTCGACCCGCTCGAATACTGGAGCACCTACTTCCGCGTGACGCTCCTTCTCGGCGTCGCCATCGCGATGCCCGTCATCATCTACCAGACGCTCGCCTTCGTCGGCCCCGGGCTGACGCCGTCGGAGCGGAGGTGGGTGTACCCGGTGGTCATCGGAGCGTCGTTCGCCTTCGTGGCCGGGATGGCGTTCGCGTACTACGTGGAGCTTCCGCCGGCGCTCCGCTTCCTCATCGGCAACACCGGCGAGAACACCGTGCCGCTCATCGGCGTCCGGAAGTACATCGACTTCGTGACGCGCCTCATGTTCATCACCGGCGTCGTCTTCGAGATGCCGCTGCTGATCATGGGGCTCGCCAAGCTCGGCATCGTGCGGTCGGGGAAGCTCCTCGGGTGGTGGCGGTACGCCATCGTGCTCGCCGTCGTGGTGGGCGGCGTCGTCACGCCGTCGGTGGATCCGGTGACGCAAGGAATGCTCGCCGGCGCGATCCTGGCGCTCTACTTCGTGGGCATCGTCCTGGCGAAGCTCGTCGAGGCCAACCCCATCATCCCCAGGTGACCGCAGGTTTGACAGCGCTTCCGGCCCGCGTCTAGCCTGTGGGCCGAGAGGGCCTCATGCGATACCGCGCGCTGGCCGCGTTGTGCGTCTTCGGGGGGCTTGCGCTGGCGGCCGTTCAGGGACGCGGCGCGGCCCGCTCGCAGACGTGCGACGTCACCGTCCGGCCCGGCGAGAGCGTCCAGGCGGCGGTCGGGCGCGTCGGCTCGGGCGCGGTGGTGTGCCTCGAGCCGGGCGTCTACGTCGGCACGGTCACGCTGGAGTCGCGCTCGGACCTGACGATCCAGGGGGCCGGCCGCGGACGTTCGATTCTGGTGCCATCCCCCGGCCGGGACGTCCTCCTCATCTTCCGAAGCCGCGGCATCACGGTGCGAGATGTGAGCCTCGTGTTCGGCAGGCCGGCTAACGCCTACGTCTGGCGCAGCGTCGACGTGATCTTCGAGAACGTGGAGTTCGCGGGTGGAGAGATCGGCGCGCACTACGACGCCGGGAGCGTGGGCCGCATCGCCGACAGCGTCGCCCACTCGAACCGGGGCGACGGCATCCTCAGCCGCAACAACTCGACCCTGACGGTCGAGCGCTCGTGGTCGGTGTGGAACGGCGGGGTCGGGGTGTCGTCCGTGGGGGAGACGGCGAACACGACGCTCGCGCAGAACGTCATCGCGTTCAATGAGGGGCCCGGCGTGTTTGCGGGGGTGACGCCGTGCGCGCTCCTGCCGCCGGGACAACTGGCGGCGCCCGCCTGCTACTTCGAGGACCTCCAGGCGTACGTGGGGCGGGGGAACCTCATCATGAACGCGAACCTGGTGCTGGGGAACCAGAGCACCGGGCTCGTGCTGTTCCCGGGCACGCGCGTGACGATGCGCGGGAACAACATCTGGTTCAACCAGCTCACGGGCGTGTTCGTCTGGGCCGCCATCCTCCAGTCGGAGGGCGACGCCTTCGTCGGGAACGAAGAGCACGCGGTGGAGGTGAGGGCGTATCCCGACCCGCTGAGCTTCGGGAAGGCGCCGGCGCCGTTCCCGTGGCGGCCCGCAGGCCGCATCAACAACGCGCGGATCACCAATCAGTTCCGGCTCGACGAGCGCATCCTCGGCGGGGGCGTGCTGTCCCAGGGAGGGAACCTGTCGGTCACCAACAGCCTCATCGCCGACAACGCCGGCATCGGCGTGTCGTACGTCAACGGCGCCATCGGAAGCATCGAGGCGAACCGCATCACCGGGAACGGCGGGTCGGCGATCTGCCTCCACAACGCGGGCGCCGTGACCGTGAGCGGCAACGTGACGTCGGGCAACCTCGACGACCGTCCCGGCGTCTGCCGCGAGCGCTAGGGTCCCTGCCGCGGCAGGGAGTAGTGGGCGACCTGGCCGCCTTCGGAGACGTCGACCTCGATGCGCCCCCGGTCCTCGATCGCGCCGAAGCGTCCGTCTCCGGTCCAGCCGAGGCCGTCGGCGGAGGATACCGCGACGGCGAGAGTGGCGGCCGTCCCGTCTTCTCTGAGGACGACTCGGAGGAGGAGCGCCGAGAGCCTCGGGAACTGGCGGTACGCCTCGGCCTCTGCGGCGCGGACCACGGCGAGGAGCTGGTCGCGCCCGAGGCGAGTGTCGACCTGGACGATCTTCTCGTACCGGAGGCGAGGATCGCCGGGCGGGCTGACCTGGCGTTGCAGCAGGATGACGTACGGTGGGGGCGCGGCGCGCGTCTCGGCGAGGACGTCAGAGACCCCGGAAGGGCGGCCCCCGCAGGCGGCCGCGGCCAGACACCACAGCGACGCGAACGCGCATGCGAAGCGCACGGCCGGCTTCCTTGCCAGTGGCGGGCCCGGTGATGGCCACGCGCCCGCCCCACGGTCGGCGGCGGCGCGGCCTACTCCTCGGCGGGGGCCGGCGCCTGGGACGCGAAGTACGCGAGCGCGATGCCCGTGTGCAGGAAGGCGAGCGTGAAGATGCCGGCGCCAATGCCGACGTCCCGGCCGAACGCCGCGGCCGCCGCGAAGCCCGCCGCGACCGCCATGCCGGCAGCCAGGTTCATGAGCAGCAGAAAGATCAGCACGCGCGGTACCTCCCTTGCCATTCACGCGCCCGTCAGGCTCCGGGCAGCCCGAAGTCTACCGCAGCCGC
>DATLZC010000114.1:0-5796 GCA_035574215.1 Dehalococcoidia bacterium
CTCGCAGTTGTTCGTCGGTACACTCGAGGCCGCGTCGTTTAGCCTCTTGGCGCAAGAGCTTGTCGTTGATGAGGGAGTCGACGATTTGCATGGGGGTCGCTGTGGGGAGCCCGGCTGCCGCGTTGAGTTCTTGTAGGCGGAGTCGGGCGCGAAAACCTGTCGAGGCGATCGGCTCCCCGTTCACCGTCGCCACAGGGTTTTCCCCCACCGCAGGCGTCTGCTGACGCGAGGCCACTTCTCGAGCCGGGTTTTGTCCCCCAGCGGAACGTAGCGCCAGGACTGCCGAGAGGCCGGCAGCGCCCGCCACCGCCGCACAAACAAAGGTAGCGATGATGACCGGCCGCCAGCGCCGCGCCAGAAAACCCGAGAACACGTTCTTTTGACCTCCGTCTAGTCAACCATCGTTGCCCTCAACGCACATCCCACACGCCCCGGCACCCGCTAAGACAACCTCCTCGGCTCAGGTCCACCGTGACCATGAGATCAAACCTGGCCCACGGCAACCAGTACGGACCGTAACCCGCCGGAACGTTCGGCTGGCTGGCCAAGGATGCATAGGCATAGTGCCACCACCATTCCGTGACAGGACCGATGGTTTGAGGGATACCCGTCCAGCTCAAACGACCGTAGTTTGCACGGTCGCTCCGGAATTCAAAAAAGCCCGTAACGACAAAGGAGAAGTCATAAAACTGAGGGTTCTTGATAGCCCAGCCACCGTCCAGCGTGTAAACATAGCTTTCCCGCACGTCGTCCTCCACCGGCACTGAGTTAACCCTGGCCAAGCCTCGCCAATTGTAGGCATACGGCCTGCAACCGTCGTCCAAATCGCACACCATCACGGTCGCCAACTGGATATCCGTCTCGCCCCCAGTCCACAGGTTCCACCACCAGCCCGTGGGATCCGGCGTCGGGGTCGGGCCCCCACCTCCTCCACCGCCCCGCCTCCACCATCAGGAAGGCGGCACTCGTAGGTTGCGCCAACGGCCGACAGGGCCACGACTGACAGGAGGAGAAGACGAGCGAGCGTTGCCGCGCCCATAGGAGCCCTCCCTGCAAGAAACAACGTGGGAGGCTACGCGGCACATGCAAAGGCTGTCAAGTGCAGACTCAGCGCCCCTCGTCGCGGGCTACCATCTGTACGGGTTCCAGCAGCAGCAGCAGCAGCAGCCTTTTTCGCCCAATTTCGCGAAAGTTCGCCCCTCAGCGCGCCTATGTCCCTGACTTCACAAGTGGTCGCCGCCCCCTCATATGTCGCCCTTCACGCAGGGCGGAGCTGGCCGTCCTCCATGGTCAGCACGCGGTGGGCGACGTCGAGAATGCGCGCGTCGTGCGTGACCACGACGAGCCCTTTCGCTTCCCCCTGCTCCACCGCCGAGCGCATCAGCTCCATGACCCGCCGTCCCGCCTTCGAATCCAGATTCGCTGTGGGCTCGTCGGCGAGGATGATGTCGGGCGCGTTGGCGAGCGCGCGGGCCACGGCGAGCCGCTGCTGCTCGCCGGCGCTCAGGTCGGGCGGTCGCTGGTGGGCCCGCGGCGTGAGGCCCAGGAGCTCGAGCAGGTGGCGCGCCCGCTCCCGGGCGGCGCGTCCCGTGACGCCCGCCAGATTCAGCGCGATTTCGATGTTCTCCTGAGCGGTCAGCGCGGGCAGCAGGTTGAACGACTGGAAGACGAAGCCGATGTGTCGCAGCCGGAACTCTGCGAGCCTAGCCTGCCCCAGCCGCGTCGCTTCTTGGCCCAAGATGTACACCTGCCCGGACGTGGGCCGCAGCAGGCAGCCCGCGATGGAGAGCAGGGTCGTTTTTCCGCTGCCCGAAGGTCCCACGATCGCCACGATCTCGCCCTGGCGCACCTCGAGACTGACGCCGCGCACCGCCTGCACGGCCGCGGCGCCGCTGCCGTACACCTTCACGATGTCGCGCAGAACCAGAGGAGACGTCGCGTTGGCCACGCTAGCTCCGAAACACCATCAAGGGGTCGACCCGGACGATCCTCGCCACGGGCAGCACGGCGCCGATGAGGCTCATGGCCATGACGGCGCCGAAAGTGCGCGCCGCGGGCGCCGCGTTGATCGTGACGCCGATGTCCGGCACCAGCCGCACCACCACAGGCCCGGCGACCCAGGTGGCGGCGAGGCCCGCCACGAACCCGGCGACGCCCAGCACGGCGGCCTGCGTGATCACCGTCCGGAACAGGAAGGCATTGGGCGCGCCGATGGCCTTGAGCACGCCGAAGTCCCGCATCCGCTCGGCCGTGGTCGTGTACATCGTCAGGCCGATGATAGCCAGGCCGACCAGGAAGCCGATGGTGGCCATGACGTTCACAGGTGCGACGAACAGGCTGCCCAGCAGGTCCCGGTCGTTCCGCGACAGCTCCTCACGCGTCAACGCGTTCACCTCCGGGAGCCGCTCGTCGAGCGTCGCCGCCACCTGGCGCGCATCGAAGCCCGGGGCGGTGCGCACGAGGACGAAGCTGACGATACCCGGAATTTCCAGGAGCCGCTGCGCCGCGCGCCGGTCGACGAAGGCGATCTTCCCGGCGATCGCCGCCGTCTCCTCCGTCAGCCCGACGATCGTGAAGCCCGTCCCCGAAATCGTCACGCGCTCCCCGACGCCCACGCCCAGTTCGTCGGCGAGCGTGCGGTCGAGAGCGACCTCCGCGTCGGAAGCGGGCGCACGGCCCTTCGCGAGCTTCCACGGGCCACCCAGCCCCGCGGGCAGGTCGTAGCCCACGAGGTCGGCGGGCCGCTCGCGTCCTTCCGCATGCACGATGACCGGGAATCGGGTGATGCCCGCAGCCTCCCCTACGCCGTCGACGCTCGCGACGCGGGCCACGACGTCTTCGGGCAGGGCCGAGGACGCGATCGCCATGTTGTTGACGCCGTTGCGGGCGACGAAGACGTCGGCGCCGACATGGTCGATGTACGTGGTCGACTTCGCCACGGTCCCGTCCATCACGCCCTGAAGCAGCAGCACGAGCAGGATGGCGAAGCCGACGCCGCCGACCGCGATGCCGAGCCGCAGCCAGTCGTGCAGGAGCGTCCGCATGGCGAGGGGGACGCGTCCGCCGCCGAGCCACCAGAACAGCGCCATGGATGCGCGCCCTTCGTGTCGCTGTGCGCCATCCTACCACTACTTCGATTCCTCTTCGCAGAGGAAAGCGGCCGTCGAACCGACGACGAACGGCAGGTTGGCAGGCGCGCGGACGCCGCGGCTCCAGCCTGACCGTCCGTGGAGGCTTAGCCGCCGGTCGGGCGAGCCACCTGGACGCCGCCGATGGTCCCGACTGCCCTGTGCAGCGGCCGCCCCGGTGTTCTAGTCTTCGGATCGGAGGGCAGGCCCATGACCTCGCCCGCGACCGCTTCCGTCACGGCTCATCCGGCGATGCTGTGGGACGCGCTGCCCGACGGCAGGGTGCGGTGCCGTCTGTGCGCGTTCCGCTGCATTCTCCGTCCGGGGACGAGGGGCGTATGCCGCGTGCGCGAGAACCGCGACGGCGCGCTGGTGACGCTCGTGTACGGCCGGGCCGTCGGCGAAGAGATCGACCCCATCGAGAAGAAGCCGCTCTTCCACTTCCTGCCCGGAAGCAGGTCCTACTCCATCGCCACCGTCGGCTGCAACTTTCGATGCCAGTTCTGCCAGAACTGGGAGATTTCGCAGATCGTCCGCGACGCCCAGCTCATCTTCGGACGCGCGCTACCGCCCGAACGCGTAGTCGCGAGCGCGCTGGAGTCCGGATGCGCGAGCATCGCCTACACGTACACCGAGCCCACCATCTTCTTCGAGTACGCCTACGACACCGCCCGGCTGGCGCGGGAGGCCGGCCTGCGGAACGTCTTCGTGACCAACGGCTACGAGACGCCCGAGGCCGTCGAAGCCATCGCACCGTACCTGGACGCCGCGAACGTCGACCTGAAGGCGTTCTCGGAGGACTACTACCGCCGCGTGTGCGGCGCGCGCCTGGCGCCGGTGCTGGACACCTTGCGCCTCATGGTGAAGCTGGGCGTCTGGGTGGAGGTAACCACGCTCCTCGTACCCGGCCTCAACGACTCCGACGAGGAGCTTCGCGCGCTGACCGGCTTTCTCGCGGAGGAACTCGGACCGGACGTGCCGTGGCACGTGAGCCGCTTCTTCCCCGCGTACAAGATGGCTGAGCACCCGGCGACACCCGTCGAATCCGTCCGGCGCGCGCTGCGCATCGGCCGGGAGGCCGGCCTGCGTTACGTCTACGGAGGGAACCTCCCCCTCAGTGAGGGCGAAGAGGACACGGTCTGTCCGAACTGCAGCCGGGTGGTCGTCGAGCGATCGGGGGTCTGGCTGCGCGCCAATCACCTGCGCGAGGGCTGCTGCCCGGGCTGCGGCTTCGCGATTCCCGGAGTCTGGGACGGAGTCCGCTGAGATGCCGATCGTCTACGCCTGCATCATGCCTCACGCGCCCATCCTCGTGCCGCCCATCGGCCGGGGCATCGAAGAAGAATCGCCCCGTCTCATCGAGGCGTTCCGCGACGTCGCCTCGCGCATGAGCGAGGCGCGCCCGGAGACGGTGGTGGTCATCAGCCCGCATGGTCCGTTTCGCTACGCCACGATCGGCATCCTCACGTCGGCGCGGGTCTCGGGGTCCTTCGCGGAGTGGGCCCATCCCGAGATCGCGTTCGAATACGAAAACGACGTCGACTTCGTGGAGGCGGTGCGGTCGCTGGCGCAGGGCAGCGAAGTGCCCCTCGAGCCGCTCGCCCACTGGGGCCGCGGCCTCGACTGGGGGTGCCTCGTGCCGCTGTACTGGCTGCGGGACGCGCTCGGCGGGGCGCGCGTCGTCCCCATCGCCGTCTCGCACGCGCTGCCGCGCGTCCATCACGAGCTCGGAATGTGCGTCGGACGCGCCGCCCGCCAGACGGAGCGCCGCGTCGCTATCGTCTGCTCGGCAGACCTCTCCCACGCGCTGTCGCGCGACGCGCCCGCAGGGTACGACCCCGCGGGACGCCTCTTCGACGAGCGATACCGCCGCGCCGTCGAAACCTGGGACGAGCGCTGGGTCCTGGGCATCGACGAGGGTGTGCGCTCGCACGCGGCCGAAGACGCCATCCCACAAACGGCGCTGCTGATGGGCGCGCTCCGAGGCCTGACGATCGCGCCGCGCGTCCTGGCGTACGACGCTCCCTTCGGCGTCGGCTACCTCGTGGCGTCGATCGATGTGGGTGTTCCCGCGCCTGCGCGCCCCTCTGAGCGAGCGACGGCGTAGCCCCGCCGCGCGCCGCCCGACTTCGGGCGCATCGGCGCTTGTACGAAGGGGCCGGCGCGGGCAGACTGGTCCGAGCCGCATTCAGGCCGTTCACACGATGACGGAAGGAGCGACCCCGTGCCTGTTTACAAGCTCACCGCCTACCCCAAACGGGTCACCCTGCGCGACGGAAGCGTCGTGACACTCCGTCCGATGGAGCCGGGTGACGCCGGGGGCTTGCTCGAGATGTTCCGCGACGTACCCGCGGAGGATCGGTGGTTTCTGAAGGAGGACGTCACCTCGGAGAAGGTCGTCCGCGAGTGGGTCGAGCACCTCGATTACAACCGCGCGCTGCCCCTGCTGGCCGTCGCCGACGGGAAGATCGTCGCCGATGGCGTGCTGGTTCGACGTCGCGGCGTGGCTCGCCAGCATCTCGCCGAGGTGCGCATCGTCGTGCACCCGGCCTGGCGCAACCGGGGGCTGGGCAGCACCATCCTGAAGGAGCTGTGCGACATCGCCGCTGAGGCCGACATCGAGAAAGTGATGAGCGAGCTCGTCGAAGACGAGAAGGACGCCATCGAC